>JASEHB010000495.1 GCA_030018745.1 Desulfatibacillaceae bacterium
CACCAAAATAAAAATGTGCCTGCGGGTCAGATAAACGAATTTGGCATCTAACGATGTTCTCTCGCGGGTTGTGGATTGTGAGCCTGAAGGCATTGATTTCCCCGTTAATTTGTTGTGGATTAAGGGTTTTTACATGCTTTCGGGCGAGGAGACGCACAAAATGCCCAATCCATTTTTTATCACCTGACGCACAGCCAGCACAAGAGCAAGCCTTGCATAAGACAGCTCTTTTTCCTCCCCCACCACCCGGTGCTTGTTGTAATAGGCATGAAAAAGGGCTGCAAGCTCCAACAGATGAAAGGTGATTCTGTGAGGCTCAAGAAGCCGGGCCGCAGATTCCAGCACCTGGGGATAGCGGGCAAGGCTTTTTAAAAGGCGAACCTCCTCAACCTCTGTGAGCAGGGCCTTTTCCGGCGGGCTTACAATTATAAGACCTTCCTGGGCCGCCTTTTTCTCAATGGAGCAGATTCTTGCATACACATACTGCACATAAAAAACGGGGTTGTCATTGGATTTTTCCTTGGCAAGCTCCAAATCAAAATCCAGGGGGCTGTCGTGGTGACGGGTGAGGAATAAAAACCTTGCAGCATCCTTGCCCACTTCGTCAACAACCTCCTTCAAGGTGACAAACTCGCCCGACCGGGTGCTCATGGCAAGGGGCTGGCCCCCCCGAAGCAGGTTTACCAGGGTCACAAGAAGGGCGGTAAAGGATTCTTTTTGCCTGCCTAAAGCCTGCACAGCAGCAAAAATGCGGTTAACATAGCCGTGGTGGTCTGCCCCCCAGATGTCTATTATGCGCTCAAAGCCCCGGTCGAACTTGTTCTTGTGGTAGGCAATGTCCGAGGCAAAATAAGTGGTAAGCCCATTGGCGCGCACAACAACCCTGTCCTTTTCATCGCCATATTTTTCCGTGGCAAACCAGAATGCGCCGTCCTTTTGGTAAATCTGGCCCTTTTCCTTGAAAAAGGCCAGGGCATCTTCCACAGCGCCGGAATCATATAGGCTCTGCTCGGAAAACCAGCATTCGTAGCTGACTCCAAAGTCCTCCAGATCCTTTCGTATTCCCGCAAGAATGGCATCTGCTGCAAAGTGAGCGCAAAAGGCAATGGCCTTGTCTTCGCCCATTTCCAGAAGGCCGGGCTGTTTTTGCATTGCCTGGCCCGCAAGGTCCTTGATGTAGTCCCCCTGGTAGGCATCCTGGGGAAAATCAACTGCCATGCCGCCAAGCTCTTTGGCCCGCAGATACACCGAAAGACCCAAAGTGCGAATCTGGCGGCCTGAATCATTTATATAGTATTCCCGCTGCACAGCATGGCCTGTGGCGGCAAGCACATTGGCAAGACTGTCCCCCACAGCAGCGCCCCGGCCATGCCCCACATGAAGCGGGCCTGTGGGATTGGCGGAAACAAACTCCACCTGAACCTTTTGCCCGGCCCCCAGATTGCTTCGGCCAAAATCAGCCCCTTTTTCAAGCACTTCAACCAGAACGCTGTTCCAGGCCTCCCGCCGCACAAAAAAGTTGAGAAAGCCAGGCCCTGCAACTTCAATTTTTTCGATTACGCCTGGCCTGTCCCCCACAGATTCCTGAATAATTCTGGCGATTTTGGCAGGGGCCATGCGGGCCGCCTTTGCGCAAACCATTGCCCAGTTGGTGGCAAAGTCGCCATGCTGCTCAATCTTTGGCTCCTCAAGGCTTGGCTCCGGATAGTCCGCCTGGGGAAGAAGGCCTTGCTGGCAGGCCCGGTCAATGGCCTCCCGTAAAATCCCGATTATTTCCTTTTTCATGTTGGCACTATAAATTTCTTGTCAAAACAGTTAATTGAGTTAAAACGCTGGAGTTGTATTGCCTTTTTGGCTCTGTGTCAAGGTTTGGGGCAAAAGGCAAGCCCTAAAAACAGGCCTTGCTGCACTATTTGACCCTTTTGCCAAAACAGGGCATTCTTGTCCATATTGTTCCCCGGCTTGGGCCTGTAACAATAAGGAGCAGCCTTATGGTTCTATGGATTTTGCTGCCAGCAGGGGCCTGGCTTCTTGGCTCCATAGCCTTCGGCGCTTTGCTTGTGCGCTGGAAAACAGCCTCGGATATCCGGGCGCAGGGTTCCGGCAACATAGGTGCCACCAATGTTTACCGCATTCACGGCAAGGCCCTGGGGGCGGCCACCCTTGCCCTTGATGCAGCCAAGGGCGCAATTCCTGTTGCCCTGGCCCTTTTTGTAGCCCCGGAAAGCCCGCTCCTTGCCCCTGTGGCAGGCCTCTTTGCCCTTCTGGGCCACTGCTTTCCGGCATATTCCCGGCTTAAAGGCGGCGGCAAGGGCGTGGCAACAGCCGCGGGCGTGGCCCTTGTGCTTTCTCCAATCACCCTTGGGGCTTCCCTTGGGGCCTTTATTGCGGCCTTAATCATCGGGGGCCGGGTTTCGGCCGGCTCCCTGGCAGCCGCCGCCTGCCTGCCGCTTTTTGGGCAGCTTTTCGGCCTGCCATCCTTCACAATTTTTATTTTCAGCCTCATGGCCCTTGTTGTCTTTTTCCGCC
>JASEHB010000496.1 GCA_030018745.1 Desulfatibacillaceae bacterium
GTATGCGGAACAGGAATGGGCGCCCTTGCAGGAATGCTTATGGACGAAGGGTTTTGCGTAACAGGCTCGGATGCCAATGTATATCCTCCCATGAGCACATTCCTTGAAGAAAAAGGCATTAAGGTGATAAACGGCTACGCGGCCAAAAACCTTGACCACAACCCGGATCTTGTCATCATCGGCAACGCGGTTTCAAAAGATAACCCCGAAGCTGTTGCTGTTGAGCAAAGGGGCCTTTACTACTGCTCATTCCCCCAGGCGATGAACCGGTTTTTCTGCGACTGGCGCGCGCCTGTGCTTGTTACCGGGACCCACGGGAAAACCACCACCAGCGCCCTTGTGGCGTGGATTCTGGCTGCTGTCGGCCTGGACCCTTCCTTTATGATAGGGGGCATACTCCACAATTTTAAGAGCAACCACAAGGTGGGCGCAGGCCCCCACATTGTTATTGAGGGAGATGAGTACGACACGGCTTTTTTTGATAAAAGGCCCAAATTTGTGCACTACACGCCCCAGCACACCATTCTTACAAGCGTGGAATTTGACCATGCCGACATTTATGCGGATTTCGATGCAGTCAAGGCCGCCTTTTCCACTCTTGTTCAGAATCTGCCGGAGCAGAGCCTGCTTGTGGCCTGCGGCGATGATCCGGTTGTTATGGAAACAGCCAAAAAGGCCCGGTGCTGGGTTGCGACCTATGGCAGCAATCCGGGCAATGCCTGGCAACTGGCCTCTTATAAAACAGAGCCGCCCTGGAGCCATTTTGAAGTCAAGCTCCGGGGGCAGGCATTTGCCAGCTTCAAAACAAAGCTCATGGGGGATTACAACCTTAAAAACGCCCTTGCGGCAATCGCAGTTGCCCATGACTTGAGAATTCCCGAAGAAGGCATTGCCGCAGCCCTTGAAACTTTTGAAGGCGTTGCGCGCCGCCAGACAGTGCGAGGGATTGTAAATGGCATAACCCTGATGGATGATTTCGCCCATCACCCCACCGCAGTAAAGGAGACCCTAAAGGGCGTGAAGCCATTTTTCCCCAAAGGCCGGGTTATAGCCATTTTTGAACCCCGGACCAACACAAGCCGCAGAAATATTTTTCAGGATGTCTATCCAAAAGCCTTTGAGCAGGCGGATATTATAATTGCAGCAAAGCCGCCCCTTCAGGAAAAAATCCCTTTTGAGCAGCGGTTCAGTTCTTCAAAGCTTGTGGATGACTTGATGAAACAGGGCAAAAAAGCCTATTATTTGGAGAGTGCTGACCAGATAGCCGGTTTTGCGGCCAGCATTGCCAGACCCGGAGATCTGATACTGGTCATGAGCAACGGCGGTTTTGACAACATTCACCAAAAGATTCTCAAGGCCCTTGACGGCCTTTATGAAAACAGCAAGGTTGTTCAAGACTAAAGGCCTGTCATGCTGAATATGCCAGGCCCTTTCAATAAATGCCTGCCCTGTTACCCGGCTTGGCCAGGCGTCTTTTCCCCTTTTCCCAGGAGTCTTGTCGTGCGCAGAATTTTTTGTCTTGCTTTTGTTTGCCTGTTTTTCCTTATTTCCTGCCATTCTGTAAAACCCGAAAGGGTGGAGCCGGAAAAGGTTTTGCCCCCGAAAATCCTTTCTGTGCCGGATATGCCCCCCTCCTTTACAAATCCCCTGGGCATGGAGTTTGCCTATATACCGCCCGGCACCTTCACCCAGGGCAGCCCCAAGGAGGAGCCGGGAAGGATAGAGGGGGAGGATTTGCACCAGACAACCCTTACCAAGGGCTTTTACATGATGACAACCCCGGTGACCCAGCGCCACTGGGAGCAGCTCATGGGCACATATCCATCCTTTTTTTCCGCCTGCGGGCTGGAATGCCCGGTTGAAAACATATCCTGGCACGATAAGCAGGATTTCATCCGGGCGCTTAATACGATAGACCCCACCCGGCGTTACAGGCTGCCCACAGAAGCCCAATGGGAGTATGCAGCCCGCGCAGGCACCACCACAGCCTTTCATTTCGGCGACTGCATAACCACAGATCAGGTCAATTATGACGGGCGCTATCCCCTGCGTGAAAAGCGGAATTATTTTTTCGTGAATGTATGCCCGATTGGCGAGTTCAGACAGACCACCACACAGGTCAAAAGCTTTCCACCCAATGCCTTTGGCCTTTACGATATGCACGGAAATGTTATGGAGGCCTGCCAGGACTGGTACGAGGAATACACTTCCGATCCGGTTGTTGACCCCCAGGGGCCTGAAATGGGCCTGCGCCGGGTTTACAGGGGAGGCGCCTGGAACTCTGACGGCAAGCTGGTGCGCTCTGCCTCCAGGGGCCGCTATATGCCGGAGCAGTGGAGCCCCCAGCGGGGCTTCCGCCTTGTTGCAGAATTAAACGATGTTGAGCTTGACATAGAAAATCTTGCAAAGGGAAAAGACCTGGATAAGATGCCTGGCAGGGAAGCAGCCAAAGAGGCTCAAGAATAAAGGGATAAAACAGCAAGGCCTCGTTAGAAGATACATGCAAAAAAGCGGGGGAAGGCCGCTAA
>JASEHB010000498.1 GCA_030018745.1 Desulfatibacillaceae bacterium
CGGGTTATCATGTTCAGCCTCCTTGTTGAAGCGGCGAAAACCCTGCCGCCTTTTTCCCCGGAAATGCGTTTTCCGGCCCGGCCCCCTGTTTAACGGCATCCGGCTGTTTTATGCCAAAAAAACCGTCAATAATTCCGGCCTTATCCATCCTGGCCAAGCTTTCAATAGCACAGGCAATAGAGAAAATCTATGACCAAGCCCACAAAGACCCTGTGATGCAGGTTACTGACACCTTGTATGATTTTTAGGGGCGGCCCCAGGCGGGCGTCTGCTGCGTTGCACTTCGCCGTGCAGTAACTCGATGTACAATAAGTACACCTCGTTCCTGCCTGTCTCGTGCGCCTTGCATACGCACCACCTGGAACCGTCCCGTATGCCGTTGCTTAAAAAGAAAAAACCGCTGCCCATCTCGTGCGCCTTGCCCTCGTTTCCCTGGAACCGCCTTGTACGCCTTGCGTAGGTTGGGCTGGAGCGCAATCGTAGGTTGGGATAGCTTTAGCGTAGCCCAACAAAAGGGCCGTTATTTTTCTTTTGCCCATTGATGCCCTTTTTGCAGATTCGTGGCCCAACAACAATCCGTTTTCCTTTTTGCCTTGCCGCCCTTGCCGTCCGGGGCGTGGGTTTGTTGGGTGAACCCGTGCTTCGCGCGGAACCACCCCAACCTACGATTCTATTTCTTTTTTTTTCTTTGACACCTGCCTGATCCCTCTTTATCTAGAACCATATTTAAGATAAGTCATTTATGTGTCTTAACAAGCAGCCGGGGAAAAACCTGATAACAATTATTGACAGCAGCTTTACGGACAGCAATGCTTGCCGAGCTTTCCATAAAAAATTTCGCCATCATTGACGACCTTGCCGTGCGCTTTGACAGGGGCTTTACGGTCATCACCGGCGAGACGGGCGCTGGCAAGAGCATACTTGTCAATGCCGTGAACCTTATTCTTGGGGCAAGGGCCTCGTCCAAAATGGTTCGCACCGGGGCGGATTTTGCCGAGCTTTCCGCCATGTTCCTTCCGCCAAAGAACAGCCCCCTGGCCCAAAAGCTTGCCCAAATGGGCTTTGACCCTGCCGAGGGCCTTGTCATCGTGCGGATCATCTCCTCAACAGACCGCCACCGCATAAGCATAAACAACAGGCCCGCCACCATGACAATGCTTGCCGAACTCACAGGTCGCCTTGCAAGCATATCCGGCCAGCACGCCCACCAGAGCCTTCTTGCCCCTGACGAGCATCTTTTGCTTCTGGATGGCTTTTCCGGGCTTATGGACCTGCGCGCCAGGGTGGCCGTGCTCTTTGCCGACGCGCAAAAGGCCCGCGCCCGGCTCAATGAGCTGAAGCAGAAAAAGGAAAGCATGGCCCGGCAAAGGGAGCTTGCCGCCTTTCAGAAGGATGAGATACAAAAAGCTGCCATAAGGCTCAATGAGGACACGGAGCTTGCTGCCCAGCGCACAAAACTCAAAAACGCCACAGCCCTTTTTGAGGCTGCATCTGCCTGCGAGGCTGCCCTTTACAGCGAGCCGGGCGCGGCAGTTGAAATCCTTGGCGTAGCAAGCAGCCGCCTTACAGAGGCTGCCCGGCTGGATGAGGCTCTCTCGCCGCTTGCCTCAAGAATCGAGCGGCTTGTTCAC
This sequence comes from Desulfatibacillaceae bacterium, assembly GCA_030018745.1. Classification (GTDB taxonomy): domain Bacteria; phylum Desulfobacterota; class Desulfobacteria; order Desulfobacterales; family Desulfatibacillaceae; genus JAGVAW01. The sequence goes on from JASEHB010000498.1 coordinate 1,632, forward strand.
GAGGCGGAGGATGTGGCCTTTGAGCTGCGTTCATACAGGGACTCCATTGAATATGACGAGGCAAGGCTTGAAGATGTTGAGGCCAGGCTGCACCTGCTTGCAGGCCTCAAGAAAAAGTACGGGGGCAGCCTGGAGGCTGTTCTTGCCCACGAAAAGAGCCTTGACGGGCAGTTGGAGCAGCTTGAAAACCTGACGGATTTGCTGGCAGATGCCCAAAAAAAGGCAGATGAAGCTGTGAAGGCCCTTTTTGAGGCCGCGCGCCTGCTCTCCCAAAAGCGCAGGGAGGCAGCCCCTGCATTTGAAAAGGCTGTGGCCGGACAGCTTGACGGATTAGGCATGAAGGGCACCCGCTTTGCCATAGAGTTTGACCCTGTGGAGGCCCAGGGCAGGGGGGAGGGCGTTTTTTGCAGCAATTCCCTTGCTGTTGATGCTCTTGGGTGCGAGCGGGCCGCCTTTATGATTGCACCCAATGTGGGTGAGGCGCTCAAACCTTTAAGGGAAATAGCCTCCGGCGGCGAGCTTTCCCGCGTTGTGCTGGCCATAAGGGCAATGCTTGCCAAAAACGATGAAATTTCCACCATTGTTTTTGACGAGGTGGATGCAGGCATAGGCGGGGCTGTTGCAGATGCTGTTGCCGAAAAACTGGCCGCCCTTGCCAAAACCCACCAGGTTTTGTGCATAACCCATCTGCCCCAGATAGCAGCCAAAGGCCAGCACCACTTCAACATTGAAAAACAGGTGAAAGCAGGCCGCACCCAGGCGTTTATCCGCGCCCTTTCAGGCCAGGACAGGGTGCGCGAACTGGCCAGGATGTTGGCAGGAGACAGGCTGACGGAGAAGGCTCTAGCCCATGCCTCCGAAATGCTAGGTTGAGGGGCGGGGCCAGGAAAACGAT
>JASEHB010000497.1 GCA_030018745.1 Desulfatibacillaceae bacterium
CAAAAAACAGGGCCTGGATGAAAAGAGATGCCTCTTTGTTTATGAGGCAGCATGGCTGCACGATGTGGGAATAGGCAAAACATGGCTTCCCCAAATAGGCTGCATGGGAAAGGAGCCTTACATCCGCCACGGTGTCATAGGCCATGAAATGCTTGCTGATTTGGGCCTTGTTGAGCACGCCCTTGTGTGCGAGCGCCATGTGGGGGTGGGCATAAGCTGCAAGGACATAGCGGAAGGCCGCCTTCCCCTGCCCATGCGGGACATGACTCCCCAAACCTTGGAGGAGCGCATTGTGGCCTATGCAGACAAGTTCTACTCCAAAACCTCAAACAGCAACGGCATTGCAAAAGCCCCGGAGCAGGCAGCAGCCGAGCTTGCCCGCATAAGCCCTCAAAGCGCAGCCACATTTTTAAAGTGGCACCAGGAGTTTTGTGCGCCTCCAAATTAGCAACAGGTTTTAAATACGGATGTAAAACAGGCCGCAACATTTCTTCCGGCAAGCTTTTTTATGCCCATTCAAACCCGCAGGTCTTTTCCCCTTTTCGCCCGCTGCCAAACCGGCTTTGATGCAGGAATAAATCCAGGCAGACAAATAATTTTTGCCCAAAATGAAGAAGAGAGCATAATTTTTGTTGAAATGGGTGTATTTTTACTGTTAGTATGTGTCTAAATAAAATGCGTTCTGTGTGGTTTTCATGCCCCGAAGGCTTTGGGCGGCGGTTTTCCGGGCCGGAGCCTTTTTTCGGGGACTAATTTTCCCAGGCAAAAAGTCCGGCAAAGGAGTATTGGCCATGGTTGAACGGCAGCAGGGCACGGTGAAGTGGTTTAACGACAAAAAGGGCTTTGGCTTCATTGAAAGGGAAAACGGCTCGGATGTGTTTGTGCATTACTCGGCAATACAGGGATCCGGGTTTAGAACCCTTGTGGAAGGCCAGCGGGTGGAGTTTGGCCTTGTTCAGAATGAAAAAGGCCCGGCCGCTACAGAATGCTGCGTGGTAGAAGAAATTTGACCATTTCTGTTTTCCGCCAGCTTTTCTCTTGCAGCGCCAGAATTGCCCCAAAGCCCCGCAGGTGCATTGCAATCCAACAGTGCCCTGCAAGGGTGAATTGTAAAAAGACAGCGGTCAAGCCAGGGGAATTGCAAACTCAAGGCCAGCAGCAATTTTATAAAAAGCTGTCTTAAAAGACTTTCCCCGCCGTTTTCATTTGCGCTGAAACAGCAGCACCAGCACAATAACCACAAGGCCCAAAAAGCAGATGTAAAGGCCGCCGTATCTTGCATTGAACAGCGTACTATAGCCCCCCAGCCCGAAAAGCGCCCCTCCAAACAAAAGCCCCAATACCGGTGCAAATGTCCAGGGATGAAACCGTTTAGTCTTTTCCATTGCGGCTTTTTTGCCCTTGTTCTTTTTTTTCACCTTATTCTCCGCCTTGACGACCATGTTTTTTGCCGTTAAGAATTTTAAAGCAGGATAATTTTGCTGCACCAATAAGTTTTGCACGGCTTCATGCAAAAATAAAGGGGCCTCTAATTGAAAGTTCTTACCATAAGCCGCCTGGCACACGCCATGGTGCTGATGGATTTTGACGGCACATTCGTGCTGGCAGATCCCTGGTTTGCAAAAAAGCCTGCCCGCCTTGGCGGGCCATCATCACTTGGAGTTAATGGTCTGCCCAAGCTTTCCCTTGTTCTTGTTTCGGGCAGCGGGGTAGGCCAGGCTGACTGGAAAAGCCTTGCCGCATATCCAGACAAATCCCTGTTGGTTGCCGGGCCGCCTAACCAGATGAAGGCTGCAAATAAAAGCGGGTTTGGCTTTTTTGCGGCAATGGATAAACCCTGGGAGGGACACAAGACAGGCCCCCTTTCGCTGCTTACAGGGCCAGGGCTACCCCAGGGCGAGCAGGTGACGGCTGTCTTGCAATGCGCTGGGTTTACGGTTTATTGGGGCGGAAGCTCCCTTTTTGACCCGCGCATAGCCGAAATGCTACAGCACACAGACAGGCCGGATGTCGCCTTTCTTCCGGTTACCAAAAGCTCCGGAGGGCTTTTGTCCTCAAAATGCGGCATGGCCCCGGAGGAGGCCGCCGGAATCTGCGGCGTGTTAAACCCAAAGGTGGCCATACCCATAGGCGAAGGGGCGGCATCATTGAACGCGCAAAAGTTTGCCGCTGCCTGCGCGGTCTTTGCCCCGGAAACCAAGGTCAAGGTTTTGTCTGCCGGAGCGGTTTACCAGCACAAAAAAGCCCGCTGATTCCATCCTGCCTCCAGTGCATACCCATCTGTAATTTATTGCGGAGCCATAATACAATAAAGGGTATCCGCCCTTCCCTGCATCTTCTGGCAAAGGAAGTACACGGTTCCAACTGCTCAATTTTTGGGTATTTTCGAAATGCGGTGATTTTTACCGCATGGCAAGTTGAAAATAACCGCGTATTTTCTGTTTTTTTTGGAAGAAATGCCTGCTATGCACATATCTTATTGATATCAAATAATTTTTTATGCATAAAATAAATCAGATTTCCTGG
>JASEHB010000499.1:0-957 GCA_030018745.1 Desulfatibacillaceae bacterium
CATCCGGGTGGGCAATGTCTATAAGGGCAAGCGCCCTTTCGCGCACCGTGCGGCCCGCAAGGTTGGCTGTGCCGAACTCCGTTACCACAATATCAATGGATTCCGGGTTGTTGTACTGGTTGGGCAGATCTCCAAGGTTTAGGACAATGTTGGGTTTTTTCTCGCGGTTGCGGCTTGGCAGGGCTGCAACCACCCGGCCCCCGCTGCTCATGGAAGCGCCGCTGATAAACTCGTTTGCCACGCTTGGGCCGACCCCCAGGTTGCCCCGGCCTTCCAGAAAAGCTATCTGGCCGGTGAGATCCACCCTGCGGATGGGCAGAATGGCCACGGTTTTGCTGTTGCGGTGAATGCGATCCGGGTCTCCCAGCACATCAACGCCCTGGAACTCCACAAGGGGATAGGAATCCAGCCAGTCCATAAGCTCGCGGGTGCCCAAAGCATAGCTTGTGACGCACTTGCCCCGGAAGGAGCCTTTTTTGCGGTTGCTAACAGCCCCGGATTTCACCAGATCCATAAGGCTGTCCGTGAAAAAGGGCGTGTGGATGCCCAAATCCTTTTTGCGGGCCAGGTGCGGCCAAAGGGCCTCAAACAGCCTCTCCATGCTCCAGGCAAGGCAGGAGCCGTCCTCCACCAGGGCTGCAACATTTTCCGCCAGGGAGTCGTAAACATCCTCCACCTCCACCCGCGGGAAAAGAAGCAAAGACTCGGTTGCCTCCACAAGATAATGGAAGTCATCCACATGAACAAAGGTGTCGCCGAAGGTGCGGGGCATTTCCGGCTGGATTTCGCCCACCACCAGCCGGGCGTTGGCCATTGCCTGCCGGGCCACATCAACAGAAACGCCAAGGCTGGCATAGCCGGAATCATCGGGCGGGGTTATCTGCACAAAGGCCACATCCGTGCGGATTCGGCCTGCCTCCATAAGAGCCGGAACCTTGGAAAAGCGCGCGGGAATAA
>JASEHB010000499.1:967-2521 GCA_030018745.1 Desulfatibacillaceae bacterium
GGAATAAGATCCACATGGCCGCGGGTGATGGCATCATGGGCCACCCAGCCGGAAAAGAAGGTCTTTAAGCGGAAGCGGCCGTCATTCAGCTTTTCGTTGGCAATGGCATCCCCAAGGCTAACAAGCTGGATAAGCTCAAGATCCTGAATGTTGTCATCCGTGCTGGCAAGCAGGCGCTGCACAAGGGTTCTAGGCTCGGCAACCCCTGTGCCCAGAAAGACGCTCATGCCGGGCCGTATTTCGGAAAGCACCTTCTTTGGGTTGACGATCTTGCCGCTCCATTTGTAGAACCGCCTCATGAGATAAGCGCCCCTTCTGTAAATGCCCGGTCAAAAGCCCGGAGTCGTAACAGCCTCAATTCAGGCCAAAGCTTAACTGTTGTAGGGGTTTTTTGCAAGGCCTGTCAAGCCTGCCCAAAGGAAACATCCCAGGGGCAGCAGGCTGTTGTGGGCTTTACAAAAAGGCGCTTATTTGGGTATCTATCAGTTATTGATGCCAGGTTCGGCGCTTTTTGGCCCAATATTTATCCGGCAGGCGGCGCAGCCAAAGCTAAAGCAGCTCTGTTGGGGCGTGACTTTTGCTTGCGGGGCGCGGACAGCGGAGTTTTACCGCCCTGTGCGTGAGCGCAACGCAGCCCACGGCTTCTTGGGGCCGCCCTATAAAAAAGGAGAAGCTCATGATCGCTTATTGCGGACTCAACTGCAAGGCCTGTGACGCCTTTCTTGCCACACAGGCAAATGATGATGCCATGCGGGAAAAAACAGCCCAAAAATGGTCCAGGCTTTATGGCGCGGCGATCCGGGCAGATCAGATTTCCTGCCAGGGCTGCAAATCGGAGGGGCAGAAGTTTTTTCATTGCAGCGATTGCCAAATCCGCACCTGCTGCCTTTCAAAAAACCTTCCGCATTGCGCAGCCTGCGACCAGTTCGTTTGCCCCACCCTTGCCGGATTTGTGAAACTGGCCCCGGAGGCGGGCAAGGCTTTGGAGGCGTTGCGAAAGACACCCTGACAGGGTTTGGGAGGTCAAAGAACCAGAAATCCGCCATTTAAGGCCCCGGTGCGCTCTTGAAGGTTATGCCGCTGTGAGCCGCCATGTGCGGCGTTATTGAAGGTGCCTGCCTGTTTTTGATAAAGGCAAGGCCCTGTTTCAATAAGGATAACAACCCAATTTTATCCTGGATGCAAAGCCTGCGCGGGCATGACAAGCTGGGTGTTTTCAACCATAATGGCACAGGGCGGTTCCAGCCAAATTGTTGGGTGAACCTTGCGCTTAAAGCGCCAAGAACCACCCAACCTTGGCGTACAGATTCGTAGGTTGGGCTAGCGCAGCCGAAGGCAAGCGTAGCCCAACAAAAGGGCCGTTTTCCATTTTGCCTTGCCGCCCTTGCCCTCCAGCGCCTGGTTTTGTTGGGATAGCGCAGAGAAAGCCAAATTGTTGGGTGAACCCGCGCTTCGCGCGGAACCACCCAACCTACTATTTTTACAGCATTTCCATTTCAACCTCAAACGAACAGGGCGGTTCCAGGGAAAGGCTGGCAAGGCTTGCGGGGGTGC
>JASEHB010000500.1:0-1330 GCA_030018745.1 Desulfatibacillaceae bacterium
ATACTGCCGTCTCCATTGCCACAGAGGCCCTTGACAGGCTTCATTCCACAGCCAAGTCCCATGACAGGGTGATGGTTGTGGAGGTCATGGGCCGCCATGCAGGCTGGATAGCACTCAATTCGGGCATATCCGGCGGGGCAAGCGCCATCCTTATCCCTGAAATACCCTTTGATATTGACAAGGTTTGCGCTCACATCATGGACAACGAGCTTAAAGGCCAGCGCTACGCCATTGTGGTTGTGGCCGAGGGGGCCTCTCCTGCAGGCGGCTCCATAGTTCACAGGGGGTCGGGCGAGGCGGGCCGCCAGGATGTCCTTTTGGGCGGCATAGCTGCAACTGTGGCTGAAATGATAAGGGACAAAACCGGCAAGGACACACGATTCCTGGTGCTTGGCCATCTTCAGCGGGGCGGCTCGCCCACAACCTTTGACCGGCTGCTTTCCCTGCGTTTCGGGGCTGCGGCGGTAAGGATGATAGAGCAAAAGGAGTTCGGCAAAATGGTGGCTTTAGATCCCCCCAACATCAAGGCCGTGCCTCTTGAGGATGTTATCGGCAGCATAAAGCGCGTTTCCCTTGCTTCAGATACGGTGCAGACCGCCAGAGACCTTGGGATCAGCTTTGGAGACTGATTCTTTTTGGAATTGGTCAGCGCTGGGCAGATGGTTTTGGAGCGGATATTGAACCAAAGTTACGCACACAGTTATGCATAAAAGAAAAAAGGGTTAACCCGTTAAGGTTAACCCCTTGATTTTAATGGTGGAGCTGAGGGGGATCGAACCCCTGACCTCATGACTGCCAGTCACTTTTTGACCATTTCACACTACTTCACAAAACAGCATAAAACCCTTGACACAAAAGGCTTTCCCTGATATTATGCTTCACAAGATGTCACATAAAAAAACCTTGTTTCACACTAAAAAGCGGGGCCAGAGCGGGGCCAAATTACCGAATGACTAAAAAAAGGAGGCCTGGGGGATGTCAAGAAAAAGGCAAAAAACCACCTTTCCGGGAGTAAGATACAGAGAACACCCAACACGCCGTCACGGGGTAAAGCCTGACCAGTATTTTTTTGTTCGGTACAAGCTGGACGGGAAAGATAAAGAAGAGGGCTTGGGCTGGGCCTCCTCCGGGTGGACGGCTGCACGGGCTTATGAAAGGCTATCCGAACTAAAAGCCAATCAGAAGCAGGGCCAGGGGCCGCAATCCCTAAAAGAAAAGCGAGTGCTTGCCAAAGCCCAAAGGGAGGCCGAAGCCCTGGAGGTGGAGCAGGCAGTCAAGGAGGCTGTTACCTTTGCCGACTTCATGGAAAATACTTATCTGCCCAAATGCC
>JASEHB010000500.1:1340-2520 GCA_030018745.1 Desulfatibacillaceae bacterium
AAAACAACACACCTACGAATCTGAAGAGATGTTATTCCGCCTATATCTAAAACCTGTCCTGGGTGCTTTGCCAGTAAAGGATATAAGCGCCTTCCATATTCAAAAGGTCAAGAAGCGCATTACTGACAAGGGTAAATCAACCCGAACCCAGCAATATGCGCTCCAAGTGTGCAGGCAGGCCCTAAACCTTGCCGAATCCCTGGAACTTGTATCCGGGCCGTCACCCATGAAGAGCATTAAAATTCCAAAGCCCGATAATATGAAACTCCGGTACTTGAGCGTTGAGCAAGCAGAAACGCTTTTAAAGGCTTTGGAGGTTCGCAGCAAGCCAATGGCCGCAATGAGCCTTTTAAGCCTGCATTGTGGGCTACGCTGGGCCGAGTGTGCAACCCTGACATGGGACTGCATAAACTGGCAGGCAGGCACCCTTGCCATATTGAACGCAAAAGCTGGTAGCCGCACAGCATACTTGACCGATAGGGCAAAAGCGAAGTTAACAGAACTTTTCAATGATGCCGGGCCGGATGCAGAAGGGCTTATTTTTCCTCACAAGAGCGGCAATGGTTCGCGGACATGGGTGTCAAAAACTTTCAACAGAGTTGTTGATGAGCTTGGCTTTAATAGGGGAGTGGTTGACAATAAACAGCGCGTCACCTTCCACACGCTGCGACATACCTTTGCAACACACCTTTATAAAGAGACTCGCGATATTTACCTTGTCCAAAGAAGTTTAGGTCATGCCACATTGGCGATGACAATGCGATATGTCAAAAGCCTTGATGAACCGCTCGCACAAGGAGCCAAAGCCCTTGGAAGGGCATTTGAGAGGCATAACACCACCACATTACCACAGGTTGTTGAGTTGACCTAACCGGCTTTTACATCTTGAGGGATAGGCTGACGGGCCGAAAAGCGGTCACACCCTGGGCCGCCTTCCCTCATACTCCAAACAGGGCCGCGAGGGTGCGCGAGATATGCCTCTACCAATCCACGAACTACCAGATGATGACTTTAAGACCCGGCTGGAAAACATCTGCATTGAAGATACAGAAGAGTTGACCGCCTTTGCCGAGTCCATCAAAAAAAGTCTGAATTATTTTTTCCCTGAATATGCCGAATTAGTTGCCGACATTGTTGACGGAAACGAGGCGATGTATGCAAGAGCATGGGCTAAAAACAA
>JASEHB010000501.1 GCA_030018745.1 Desulfatibacillaceae bacterium
TTATTGTTTTCCCATAAGAAAAGCTATGGTGCTTTCCTTGTTTTCCCCAAGGGCCGCAACTTTTTTTAATGGCATTAATTAGTCCGTTGCAAACAGGGCGTGCGATATTTTATACTTGCATGAAAGACAGGTTTTTTTGCCCTGCAACCCGGCTTTTTTGGGTTAAGGCCGCCTTCTGGATAAACAATAGCTTTTGGCAAGAAAAGGACAGAAAAATATGTACCCCATTTCCTCTGAACACACCTATGAAAACGACATGGTCATCTTTGACGAGGGCAGCGAGGAGGAAAATGTCTATGTCGTGCTTTCCGGCGCGGTGAAAATAATAAAGGATGTGCGGGGCGAGGACATTGTTGTGGAGGTGATGCGCACAGGGGAGATTTTCGGCGAAATGGCCTTTGTTGCCGGAATGCCCAGAAGCGCCACAGCCAGGGCAATGGGCCGCACCACGGTGGGCATTATCAGCCCGGAGGCCCTGGACAATGAGTTTACAAACCTTTCGCCCATAATGAAGAAAATAATGGAAAGCCTTGTGGAAAGGCTTAAAAAAGCCACGGACAACTCGCTTGGCGTGAGCTTTATCCGCAAAACCCCAAGGTATTTGAAAACCCTGCCCGTGCGCTTTGAAAACGGCCACACATTTTTGGAGACCCTCACAAGGGACGCCTCGTGCGGGGGCATGTTCATCAGCACGGAAATGCCCCTTGCTTATGGGGAGACCTTCCAGTTGAGCCTCACCCTTCCTGATGGCGACAAGCCCCTCAAAATCCCCTGCAAGGTTGCCTGGGTCCGCACCCAGAGCGACGACCATGAAAAATTCCCTTTGGGCATGGGCGTTAAGTTTCTGCGCATGGAAAAGGAGGATCACAACCGGCTTAAGAGGGTCCTGCAGCAGGTTCAATGATAAACGGCAGGAGCCTTGGCTGGAAGGCGACAGGGACTGTCTGATTGATGGATGCTTCCGGCGCAAGGCTTTTTAAGGAGCAATAGAATATGGATAAGGGACTGCTTGAAAGCGTGCTCAAGCTCAAGCCTGCTGAAAGAATGCGGCTGATCAACGCCATTTACAGCAGCCTGGAGCAGCCCGATGCCGCCATAGACGAGCTTTGGTACGATGAAGCCCAAAAACGGCTTGCCTCCCACAAGGCTGGCAGGGTCAAGGGAATTGGCGCAGAGAGCGTTATTGGCAAGCGGCCATGAACATATTTTTTGACCCTCTTGCCCGGATGGAATATCAGGACGCTTTTGACTACTACGAGGTTCAGGAAGAGGGCCTTGGGGAAAGATTCCGAAGGGCGGTTTGGGCAGCAATTGAAATTCTGGAGCAATACCCCCAAATCGGCGAAGAGGTCAGGCCCGGAATCCGAAAAATTTTGCTGCGGCGGTTTCCCTATAAACTTATTTACGCAGCCACAGACAAGGGCTTGCTTGTCATCGCGGTGGCTCATGGCCGCCGCAAGCCGGATTACTGGCATGAAAGGGAATGACAGAGGCAAGTAAAAAGGTGGGGCGGGTTTTTCTATCCCAACCTATGATTCTGTAGTTGTGTGTTGGCATGAACTTTTGCTACGCTCATTAAATGTCTGTATTAAAAACAGAGATAGTGCGCCAGATAAATTTACTGCAAGTTCTGCATGACGCAACGCCGGGCGGACAGGTGCCTTGCCCTTACCGTGTGCATCACCCAGTCGATTTCTCAATGTCCCAAGGCCGTTGACAACAGCGGAACAGCCACCCAGTATGGTTTTAAATATTTCTTCATTATGCTGATCGGGAGACAAATTAAGCTCTTTGGCCACTATTTTATAAAGGCTATTCAGGTCTATTTTGTTTGTATTATATTTAATTTGCTTTTGGTCTAGAATGTACTTGCATACTGTCTCCAACAAAGTTCGAGCAGCTGTTATAGCTCCTTCAGGGTCAGTTGTTCGTCTTGTTAATGCACGCTTCCAGGCACAATTTACAACAGGAACATTGAATTGCTTTAATGTAGATATTTCAGCATATTCTAATGGATTTGATTGTTTAATTTCTATATGATCAAATATTTTAGTAAATTGTTTATGAATATATGCTCTACGCTCTGCATATGTGCTGAACTCGCGCTTAATATAAATCCAAAATTGGCTTATATCCCTATACTCTTTTATAAACCATGGAATAAGATTTTGATATTCAGGGTTAGCAATCAAAAAGTTTCTCAATTCTGTATAATTTTGATTTTCATGCGAGCCACCTGTTGCGATGTCAATAAGCATACCTTGCAGTGATTGAACCATCTCAAGGTCATTTGAAAAAGAACCATTCATTGGCATTTCCTCAACAAAATATTAGCTTTCAGGTTGAATTAGAAAACCCGGCCAACAATGGGCATTTTCTCCCCTTTTCCTCCTCACCGCCCAAAGCCTGGTTTTGCTGGGCTTTCGCTACGCTATCCCAGCCTACCCTTCAGCCACAAGCGTACAGGGCGGGTCCAGCGAGAAGTTTTTTCTTTTCAACCACAAACGCACGGGGCGGTT
>JASEHB010000502.1 GCA_030018745.1 Desulfatibacillaceae bacterium
CACATACTATGAGTATGCTCCCTCCTTTCTCGCTCGTGCGCCTTGCCCACGGCTCCCTGGAGCCGCCCATTATGCTGGCGTTGAGGGGAGGCCATATACGGGCCAAATATCAGAAGCTTTCTGCAATGCTGCGCCAGATTTGCTCTGTGCCTGCCTGGGGGTTTTGGGTGAGGATATGGGCAATGACCCCTGAAACAAATGCGCTGGCAATGGAGGTTCCTGCATAAAGGCCGTCTTTTGCGCCAAGCCCGGGAGGAATCTGGGCAAAGCCCGGAGCAATTAGGGCAACAAAGTCAGCCATATTGGAGTTCTCCCAGGTCTGGCCCTGGGGGTTTCTTGCAGCCACTGCAATCACCGTGGGGTAGGCTGCCGGATAAACGGGCTGGCCTGTTGGCTCGTTGCCTGCTGCTGCCACAAGCACAATGCCCGCCTTGTGGGCATCAAGCAGGGCATCTGCCAAAAAGCCGCTGTCTGCCGATGACCCCCAGGAAAGGTTTATTACCCTTGCCCCTGAAGCCTTTGCGTAATCAATGGCCTCGAATATGGTGAAGTTGCTTGTCATGCCGTTGTCATCAAAAACCCGTATTGGAATGACGGGGTTTTCCAGGGCCATGCCTTCCTTTGCACCTGCGGGCAGTATGCGGCCTGAAGCAATAAGCGCCATCTGGGTTCCGTGGCCCAGGGTGTCGTCCATTGCGCCGGATGGCTCCAGGGCATTGAGGGAGCCGGCTACAAGGTCACCCAGACCCGAAAGGCTTGAAAGTCCGGAATCAAAAATGGCCACAGAGGCTGCGCCCTCGTGCAGCCGTGCATTGCCGGAATTGCTTTGCACCTGCCCCCGGCCTTGTGCAAGCAGCAGGGCAGGGGCCATTGAATAGGCATGGTTTGGCTCTGCTCCGGCCACCAGCCCATTTTGGGCAAGCTCTCTTAAAATCCGGTCAATATCAGAATTCTCCGGCAGCACAAGCCTGTAAACACCAGTTGCATTGTGGGCTGCAACAATGCTTGCGCCAAGACTGTCAAGAAGCTCCTTCACCCTTTGGGGCGGGGCATCCGGGCTGAATCTTACCAGAACCTCATCTTTTATGCGGGCCAGTCCGTCAGGCCCTTTTTCAACAACAAAGCTTCTGTTGGCAGAAATGGCTTGCATACGGCCCTCTGCGCCAGGCTCGAACACCAGTATTTCCTTCAGCCTTGTTACAGGGCCAAGGGGGCCGGAGATATTTTCCCAGGCTAAAGCCCAGTTGTGCCCCCTCAAGATTCGCCCAAGCCCGTAGGAGAGATCCTCGTTTGAAAATGAAACGGATATTAGCGGATTTATGGTTGGATCCACCCGGACCTCCACACCCCGTTTGGCAAAGGCTTCAAGTATGTCCCAAAGAGAGGCCTCCCTTGCGTGTATCCAAAGACGATCCTGGGAAAAATGCAGGCGCAGAGTGTTTTCTCCGCCCAGGGCAGGGAAGTGGGCCAGGCAGATGACAACAGCAAGAAAGAGCGAAAGGGTGTGTTTCATGGCGAGTTGCCCGGCGCTTTCGGAGCAAGGCCCTTTTGCCGGAACGCCCTCAAATGCTCCAAAAGCTCGTCCAAAAGCTCCGGGGCGAAAAGCCGCCCTGTCATGTCTTGCCATACCGGCCGGGTGGCCTCTTGCAGGGCCTTAATGTCTTCCGGGCCAAAGCCGGTTTCTGTCAGCCCGTAGCGTACCATGGCGGCAAGGGATTGTGCGTTATCATGGCGGGTTTCTTCAACAAATCGGCTCACAAGCTCCATGCGCATATTCCAGAAAGGGCTGGTATATTCTGCCGGAATCGCATCCCAGGATTTTTTTGTGACCAGAATAAAGGCGGGCGAATAGCGGATTTTTGTGGGGTTGATGTAACGCACAACTGCATGCATCTGGGCACCCATCATCCAGACGGCCGGCCCCATGGAGGCATCTGCCAGATTGCCTCTCATGGAAGCGGAAATTTCGGGTACTTCCACAACAATGTAATCGGCATTCAGGCGCTTTAGCATGGTTTGCTCCACCAGCCCGCCCCAGGCAATAAAACGCGCACGGGTAAAGTCGGAAAACTTGTCAAAGGGATGCCTTACGGAATAAATCTGGTCAAAATCCTGGTCAATCCAGAGCATGAGCACAAGGTCCTGGTCAAGGGCAAGCTTTTCAAAGCGCTTGTGCATGGCGCTACGGACAAAATCAACCTCGTCATAATCCTTAAAAAGAAAGGGCAGGGTCAACACCGCAACCTGTGGAACGGCCATAACTGTACCCAGGCCGGTGAAGCCGCCTATCTCCAAAAGCCCCTGCTTCATTTTTGCGAGCACGGCGGCATCATCGCCCATTATGCCGCCCCAGAAGACCCGCACGGCCAGCTTTCCATCGGAAGCCTCGGACACAGCGGGAAGGACTATGCCCTCCACCTGCTTGGCCCAGCCTATGCGTTGGGGCGCAAGGGTGCCTGCTCTCCATGTGTAAATTGGCTGGGCATGTGCAACAAGGGGTGCAAG
>JASEHB010000503.1 GCA_030018745.1 Desulfatibacillaceae bacterium
GTTTTCTGTTTATAGTCATGCCAAAGGGGCGCCCCCGCTATGGAAAAAGTTTTACCCTGCTCCCCAAAAAAGCCTTAAACTCCGGCGCATTTTTTTTGTTTTACAGCCTCTTGCCTGAACTGCAAATTTCCCTGGCAAAGGCTGTTGAAATCTAACAGAATGTACAAACAGCTTCAAGAGCGGATTATTGCGGCCGGATTGCGTTGAAAAAACAAAGCCCCTTGACCGGGTCTGGCGTTTTAAGGCCTTCCGGCAAAGGGGCAACAGGCGGGAAAGATAAAAATCTGGTTGGAAGGCATTTTTGCCATTTTCAGGCAAGACCCTGCTCATAAAAGAAGTCGCCAATCTGCTTTTTTATGGCAGCTTCGCTTACAAGACGGCTGTCAAAGGAGTCAACGGCCAGGAAAAGGGCAGGCTTGCCTGCGCGGTTGCAGACATCCCGGACAAGCTTGCCCATTGCCCAGGCGATTTTGCAGCCCTGGTGACGGGTGAAGATGAAGCAGTCGCCGGAGTATTCCTCCACAATGCGGGCAAGTTCGGCTGTGAAAAACTCTGCCGGCCCACGGCACTGGCGGGCCATTGCAATGCGCAGATGGGTTTTGGCCAGATCCCTTATCATGGTTTCGGGCGAGCTTGTTTCAACCTGGGTCTGGGATACGCGGCCCATGAAATCCGCAACGGTAACAGCCCCGAATGTTTTGTTGAGCCAGGGCTCCATGAAGTGAAAGGCAATGGGTATGTCGTACCAGATGACGCGGATTTTCTCGTTTTTGAAATAGCCCTCGCCCTTTTCCAGGCGATTGACCGCATTGTCGCGGATGGTTTTGGCGTAAATGGCCGAATTTTTGGTACCCATTGCCGCAATGCTGTGCTGCCAGCCCAAAAGCAGGCAGGTGAGATTCACCGGGCTTGGCACAGCCCTTGCCATTTCAGTGTATTCCTGGAGATAATGGTTTGCCTCGTTCATTGATTCGCATACAACCTTCAAGGCCTCCCAGTCCATTTTCTGGCCCGTGTTTTTCTCCAGAAAATCCACAAGCTCCCAAAGGTTCCGGGCATAGTACTCATAGGCCTCATCATCATCCCAGTAAGGGCTGTCCACAGGGAAAAGGGGCTTGCCGGTCAAAAAGCGCAAGGTCTGGTAGCTGGAGACAACCGAATCGCAGGGATGAGAGCTTGAGATGATGAGATCCGGCTCCGGGGCCTGACCCAGAAGATAGGCACCTATGGCAGCCTTGCCCGCAGAGCAGTATTCTGAAGGCAGGCCCGCGTTTTCGGCAGCCTCGATTAGCCTTACCGGCAGATCCGTGCCAAGGTGATGTCCCATTATGGATATGGATTCGGGAATATAGGCAGTTACATCAAACACGCGCAGCAATTCATTGGAAAGGTTGAACTCGCTCCACACAACGGGCCTTCCGTTGGGCGAGAGCAGGCGCTCCATATGCTCCTGGTAGTCCTGATAAACAAATCGCATGGCTGCCAGATCATCGGCCTTTACCAGCCCGCCCCCAAGCATGGAAAAGCTGTGGCGCGGCCCGGAGTTCCAAGGAGCCTCCTCTTCCGGCATCACTGCGCTTGCAGCCTTTAGCATGGCTGCGGCAAGACGGGGAAAGCGAAGCACGGCAATGAGCAGCTTGAGCAGTTTTTGCTGGTATCGCCATGCCTCCATTTTTTTAAGGTTCTGCTTGTCCACAAAAAAACCCCTCCTGTTTTGTTCGGCAGATTTTGCCCTGTCATAAGAGCGCAATCCACCTGTGCGGATTTGGCCTTGTTTTTTACGCAATCCGCCTTGAAAAAATAATTTTGCTTCGGCGTTTTTACCCCCGTGCCCTCATGCCACAAGCTCGGCGCGCGACAGGGTTTTTGGCATCACTTTTCCAGGGCGCGCAGCAAAAGCCGGGTGACCTCGTTTGCAACGCTTGCAGAAAAGCTTCCTTCAAGCTTCTGATAAAAATCAGGGTCCATCTGTTTAAAAAGCATGGCAAGTTCCGGCTTCTGATCCCAGTTGGCCTCAACATTCCGGTGAAATGCCACTGCCCCGATTATCATAAGATAAATGATAAAGGGGTTGGACTTTATGAAGACCCCTTCCCTTGCACCCTGCTCAAGAATTTCCAGAAGGATGCCGAAAATCATCATCAGGTCTGCTGCCACTTCAGGCGAGAGAATCTGGCCTCCGGACTCCACAGCCCTCATCATAACCGGCGGCAGGGGCGGATAGCTTTCAACCGTCTGGGCAATACCCGAAACATAGGTGGCAAGTTTTTCTGCCGGGGTCATGGAGTTGTTCATGCGGGCTGCTATACTGGCTGCGGTCTGGCCGATTACCTCGTGGAGCACCCTCACATACAGGGCTTCCTTGTCTCCCACATGGTAATAGATGGTGGCCTTGTTCACATTGGCGGCCTTGGCTATTTCATCCACAGAAGCGCCGGAATAGCCGGCCTCGGCAAAAACCTTGGTGGCTCCATCCAGAATGCGCCTGATTGTCTTGTCTTT
>JASEHB010000504.1 GCA_030018745.1 Desulfatibacillaceae bacterium
CATTTCACTCAAACGGCCCTGGGCAATCATGCTGTGCCTTATCATCTGGGAAAGCCGGTCCGCAGCATGGACCCAACCCTGGGCAAAGGCGACATCCTCCATCGAGTTTGCCTCAATAAAGGGTATCCCCATTGCATCCCGCGCCACAACAGCCTTGCTGACAAGGCCAGGCAGGGCAACATCACCCTGGCTTACCGCAAGAGAATCGGAAAAAGTGTAATGAACAATGTTCTGGCAGCCTGCAAGGACAAATGCAAAAAACATTGCCGCACAAAGCGTTGTAAGGGATTTTAAAAACAGCTTGCTGTATATGCCACTAGCAGGCCTGGAATTCATTCTTGACCCCCTTGGCAGGCTTGCGCCCGCAGGTTTCAACAAAATTGCCGGATAATGTTACAGCCCGGCCTTTGTGCATGGCCCGGCCCGGCGCAACACGGCATTGCCCTTTTTCCGGCGTCCGGTTATTATACTTAAAGGGGTGAATTGCCGTCAATGGCAAGCCGCCGGCTCAAGGCAAAAGCCCTTGAAGTCCCTTGATTCAAAGCTTGAGACAGGAAGTATCATTCCAAAGGACTGCTCCATGATTCGCGTGAGCGTAACACGGCGGATAAGCATTCCAGACCAGGTCAAGCTGGCCCGATCATCTTTGAATCCGGCCATAGGCCCTGCCATACTTTTTTTTTCAGGCGGTACGGCCTTGAGGCAGACTTCCAGATACCTTATCAAATATACTCACAATTCAATACATATAATTACTCCCTTTGATTCGGGCGGCAGCTCGGCCAAGCTGCGGGCCGCCTTTGAAATGCCCGCCATAGGCGATATGCGAAACCGGCTCATGGCCCTGGCGGATCAGTCCTTTTTGGGGTATCCGGAAATTTTTGCCCTCTTTGCCCACCGCTTTCCAAAAACCGGCGATAATAACGAGCTTGTCAGCGAGCTGAAAAAAATAGCCAGGGGCAAGCATCCGCTCATTTCCCGCGTTCCAGACCCCATGCGCAAAATCATCAGAAACTCCATCTACCGTTTTTTGGAGAGAATGCCGCCCGATTTTGACCTGACCGGCGCAAGCATCGGCAATCTTGTGCTTACAGCCGGTTATCTGGACAACCGGCGGCATCTGGACCCGGTGATTTTCATATTCTCGAAGCTGGTCAATGTTCGCGGAACTGTTAGGCCTGTGTTGAACAATAACCTGCACCTTGCGGCAAGGCTTGCTGATGGCACTGTGGTGACCGGCCAGCATAAGATAACCGGAAAGGAGCAGGCCCCCCTGAAAAGCCCTGTAAAGGAGATTTATCTGTGCAAAAGCCTGACAAGCCACGAGCCGGTTGAGGCGGCCGTAAGGGCAAAAACCGTTGAGCTTATAAAAAGCGCAGAGCTTATTTGCTATCCAATGGGCAGCTTTTACACGAGCCTGATTGCCAACCTGCTGCCAAAAGGCGTAAATGAGGCCATTGCTGCAAACCAATGCCCAAAAATATATATCCCCTCCACGGGCAACGATCCGGAAACTCTGGGGCAAAGCCTTACAGACCAAGTCAGGATTCTATTGCAGTATCTTTTGAAGGATGCTCCAGAAGGGACAAAAACCGGGGATTTGTTAAACTTTGTCCTGGTGGATTCCAAAAACGGGGTTTACAACAGCCCTGTGGATGCAGGCCAAATTGAGGCCCTGGGGGTTAAGGTTGTTGATATGCCGCTTGTGAGCGGGCAAAGCGCCCCGGAAATAGACCCGCAGATTCTTTGTGAAGTGCTGCTCTCTTTTGCCTGATACCCCCGCCAATGCAGCAGCAAAACAGCCTGATTGGGAAGAAATCTTTTTTTGTCTGGCCGCCCCCAAATTCAGAGCCTTTCAAACTGTGTCCTGCTGATTATTTCATCCTGCAAGGGTTTGCCCAGATCATGGAAAAGGGCTGAATAGCCCGAAACCCTTACAACCAGATCCCTGTAATTGTCGGGGTTTTGCTGGGCATCTTTTAACAGGGCGTTGGAAATGACATTTGGCTGAATTTCCATGCCGCCCCTTGCAAAATAGCCCTTAACAAGACCTTCAAACTTGGCCAGGCGCTCATCATCCTCCAGCAATTGGGGCAAAAACTTCATGTTTATGGCGCAGCCGTTGCTTATAAGGCTTGCATCAATTTTGGATATGGAGGCCAGCGCAGCCGTAGGCCCCTTGCGCTCTGCCCCGTTGGAGGGCGAAAAGCTGTTGCTCACAGGTTCCCCGGCCTTTCTGCCGTTTGGCAGCGCCCCTATGTAAAGGCCCTCTAAAACATGCATTCCATAAGAAAAGAAGCCGGGCCGAAACGCCCCGCCCCGCAGGGTTTTGCGCCCTGAAACATTCTGGCAGAAAAATGCGGCCAGATCCCTTGCCAAGAAATCCACTTCATCATCATCGCAGCCGTATTTGGGGGCCTTGTTTACAAGCCTTTGACGCCATATTTCAGAATCTGCAAAGTTGTTGTTGAGCATTTCAAGAAGCTCTTTTAAG
>JASEHB010000505.1 GCA_030018745.1 Desulfatibacillaceae bacterium
CTGTTAAAAGAGCAGGGAGCCATGACGGATTTGGAGCTTAAAAAAGCGATTCCTTCCGCAAAAAAATGGCTGCCGGTGATGAAAGATGAAGGGGAGATACTTTTTGAGGAAAGGCAGGTCTGCCGCAATCCATTTGGCGAGGTTTTTTTTGCGGACAGCCCCCCGGAAAAACTTTTTTTGGAGCAGCAAAAAGCCCTGGATGAGGTTGCAGCGGCCCTGGACAAAGGCATGTTTGAAACCTTTTTGCTGCATGGGGTGACCGGCAGCGGCAAAACCGAGGTCTATCTTCAGGCTGTTGACAGGGTTCTCAAAAAAGGCGGCAATGCGCTTATACTTGTTCCGGAAATCGCCCTCATCACCCAGATGGAGCAACGAGTGCGCGCCCGTTTCGGCGACAGGGTGGCTGTGCTCCATTCCGGCCTGACCCCAGGGGAGCGCCTTGACCAGTGGATGCGCATTCACAAGGGCGAGGCTCCAGTCACGGTGGGTGCGCGTTCAGGCATCTTTGCCCCCTATAAAGACCTCTCGCTCATTGTGGTGGATGAGGAGCATGACGAATCTTACAAGCAGGATGGCCACCTGCGCTACAATGCCAGAGATCTGGCTGTCCTGCGGGCCAGGATGAACAATGCTGTCGCCCTGCTTGGCTCTGCAACCCCTTCTTTAACTTCCCGCCACAATGTAACCCGTCATAAATTCACGGGCCTGGAAATTAAAAGCCGCATTGAGGAGCGACCTTTTCCAAAAATAGAGGTGGTTGACTTAAAGCAGGTAAAGGCATCCAAAACATCCCTTGTAAGCCCTGCCCTGCGCCAGGCCCTTGAGGAAACCCTCTCCAGGGGCGAGCAGGCCCTTGTGTTTTTGAACCGCCGGGGCTTTGCCAACCTGCCCCTTTGCGCTGACTGCGGCCAGCCCCTTGTATGCGAGCAGTGCGACATAGCTCTTACCTACCACCAGCAGGAAAAGCTGTGCCTTTGCCATTACTGCGGGTTCAAAAAGGCTTTGCCCACCCCCTGCCAGGCCTGTGGCAGCCCTGCCCTGCGCATGGTGGGAACAGGAACCCAAAAGGTGGAGCAATACCTTTTGCGCTGCTTCCCCAAGGCCAACATCGCCCGGCTGGACAGGGATGCAGCAGCCAGTCGCAGCAGTCTGATTGATATTTTAAAGGGCCTGAAGGACAAAAGCCTTGATATTGTTGTGGGCACCCAGATGATAACCAAGGGGCACGATTTTCCCAATGTCACCCTGGTTGGCATTCTGTGCGCGGATCTTTCCCTTGGTTTTCCGGATTTCAAGGCGTCAGAGCGCACCTTCCAGATTCTGTGCCAGGTTTCGGGCCGGGCTGGAAGGGGCGAAAACCCAGGCTCCGTGATTTTGCAGACTTACAACCCGGAGCATTTTTGCATTACCCTGGCTCAAAAAAATGATTACAACTCATTTTACAAAGCCGAGATGACCCACCGCCGGGAGCTTGGCTACCCTCCATATGCGCGCCTTGCCCAAATCCGCATAAGCGGCCAGGACCCGGGCAGCACCGCAGCCCTGGCAAAGGATGCAGGCAACCTGTGCCGCAGCCTCTGCCTAAAAAGCCCTGGCATACAAAAATCCGTTATTGTGCTTGGCCCCATTGTTTCGCCCATTGCCCGCATTGCAGGCCGCTTCAGATGGCAGATTCTGCTGAAGGGCCTCAACACAACTTTATTCCGCACCTATCTTGCCGCCCTTGCCCAGGCTCTGCCAGCCCTTTCAAGCAGCAAAAAAGCCCAGGCAGTAATTGATGTGGACCCGGTATCAATGCTTTAGGCAAACAGGCTAACATCCACAACAAATTGATGTAATTGGAAAACATGAAAATTGATTTGAGGAGAAGGGCTTTTTTCTTAAAAAAAGTTCCTCCGCAAAAAAAGGTTTTTGCTTTTGTCTTGGCTGGAAAAATTCCCGGGATTGGAATGGCGCTGCCTGTTATGAGGGATTTTTACAAACAACAGCCGCCCGGGGAGGGCGCCGCAGGGCAGGCTGTGGGTGAGGCAGCATTTGCCTTTGCGGCCGGGCGGCTGCTCATGCGAGGAGAATGCTTTTTGGGGACTCTGCAATCCTGTCGGAAGAAAGGGCTTGGCCATTTTGGCAAAGCTGCTCGCGGGCAATAAACTTCAATGTCATTGACAGCAACGGAAAAAGGCTCTGGCCAAAGCATACAAGATTGACCCTGGCAAGAATTACCAGGCGTTCATTGCTGGACAAGGGGGGGCCAGGGGAAGGCGGTCCCGCAGACCACCCCTTGCCGGTATCGGATGGACACCGGCTGTCCAAAGAGGCCGAAACGGGAGGTATGGATATTCTTTCCGTAAAGTCGGCCTGCCTATGCATATCCGGGCTGGAGCTTTGGACTCGGCTTAAAGCCCGGTAAAATTTCCGGGGAGTTTCAAAATGGGGGGCGGACGCCGCTCCGTCTGCACGCAAGGGGGGCTGGATTTCGCATGCAGGAGTGGGGGG
>JASEHB010000506.1 GCA_030018745.1 Desulfatibacillaceae bacterium
ATGGTCATCGACTTGGACAAGTGCACCGGGTGCGGGGCCTGCATGGTGGCTTGCTTCATGGAAAACAATGTCCCGTTCAAGTCAAACGAGACAGACAAACTCGACAGCATCACCTGGATGCGCATGTTCGAGCTTCATAACGGTAAGGACTTCCCCCATGCGGATTCCTGCTGGCTACCCAGGCCATGTATGCACTGCGCGGGCAAGGACGGCCACGGCCATTATACCCCTTGTGCCTCGGTGTGCCCGGCCATTGCCACGGACTACACGCCGGAAACCGGAATAGTGAGCCAGATTCCCACCCGCTGCTTTGGCTGCCGTTACTGCATGGCTGCCTGTCCTTACAAGGCCCGCTACTTCAACTGGTGGGACCCCAAATGGCCCGAAGGCATGAAGAATTACCTCAACCCGGATGTTTCCGTGCGTATGCGCGGCGTGGTGGAGAAGTGCAGCTTCTGTTTTCACCGCTATCAGCGGGCCATGAACAAGGCTTTCATGGAAGGCCGCAAAACCTTGAAGGAAGATGAGTACCAGACCGCCTGCACCCAGGCCTGCCCTGCCGGGGCAATCACCTTCGGGGATCTGGACAATCCCAAACACAAGGTGAATGCCTTAAAAAAGAGCAAAAATGCTTTCCGGCTGCTGGAAAGGCTTAAAACCGAACCCAAGGTTTACTATATGACCACCCGCGACTGGGTTCGCCGGGCCGCAGACAGGGTTCAGGAGGAAGAATCCAAATCTGCAGGCAGAGGGCATTAGGAACAGCTTGTCCGTGTGAAAGATAAAGCGGTAAACTTTTTAGCCGCACAAAGGAGCGCATATTATGGAAGCCGTGCTCAAACCCATCTTCCAGAAGGTTGACAGCATAGCGGATTCTGTCATCCCCCAATTTATCCGCGATTTTGATAAATCCCTTCAGCCCGCAGGTGTGCAACGAGCGCCCCTGTGGCAGTGGCTGCTGTGGATGGGGGCTTTTTCCGTGGTGGCGCTGTGGGGCGTTGTGGGCCTTATCATGTGCTGGGGTTTTGGCCTCAACCAGACCAACATGAACGACTACTACGGATTTGCCCTGTGGATATGGGCAGACCTTGCAGTAATCGCTTTGGGCGGCGGGGCCTTCTTTTCCGGGTTTTTGAAATATGTCATCGGCAAGGAAAACCCTTTAAAATACATAGTGCCCTATGCCGTTGTCATTGGTTTTGTTTGCTACAGCTCGGCCCAGCTCATCCTGGGTGTTGATGTGGGCCAGCCCTTGAGGGCATGGTTCATTTTCTGGCACGCCAATGTCCACTCCATGCTCACGGAAGTGGCCTTTTGCTTGAGCTGTTACTTTTTGGTGCTTTGCATAGAGTTTGTGCCCTCCATACTGGAAAACCGCAAGCTCTCCACCATTCCCTTTGTGGGGCATCTCACCCACAACTTTCATGCGGCAATGGGCATTTTTGCTGCCACCGGCGCATTCTTGTCCTTCTTCCACCAAGGCTCTTTGGGCGGCGTGGCCGGCGTTCTTTATGCCAGGCCCTTTGGTTTTAGGGAAGGCCTCTACATCTGGCCTTGGACCTTCTTTCTGTTCACATGGTCAGCTGCTGCCTATGGCCCCATGTTCACAATTCTGCTCACCCGCATAGCCGAGGCCCTGACCCGCAAAAAGCTTGTGGCCGAAAGCGCCATCCAGTTTCTGGCCAAGGTTTCCGCCTACATGATAGGCACCTACATAATCGCCAAAATCATAGACACCCTGTATTGGGCCTTTGTTACCGCGCCGGGGCTTGGCTTTAACCTTGCAGACTTCTACACGGGCAACCCCCTCTACGGGTACTGGATACTGGGCCTGGAGGTGGTGATAGGCGGCATTGTCCCGGCTGCCATTCTGCTCACTAAAAAGGGAAGGGAAAACCCCAAGCTGCTGCTGCTTGCCGCAATTCTGGCGGTAATTGGCGTATCCACCAACCGCTGGGTCATGGTCTTGCAGGTCATGGCCGTGCCGGTTCTGGAATTCGACAAGTGGGTCATGTACTTCCCAAGCTGGCAGGAAATAGCCACAACTGTTCTGCCCGTAGCTTACGGCGTGCTGCTCATTTCCGCAGCCCACCGCTACCTGCCCCTGTTCCCCTATGAGCTGGAGCAGGTTGGCAAGAAGGCCCATTAAAGGCAAAAGCGCGGCAGGGCCTTAACGCAAAAGGCTCTGTCGCTTACAAAAAATAAAAGATTTGTCGCGCAGTTACGCGCAGCAAGGCAAACAAAGGAAAAACACCATGTTCCCATTTGTTTTTGAATGGTTGTGGGACGGCAGCCACATTGTTTTCATGGGTGGCCTGTGGTACGCGCTTGGCGTCATCGGCGCAGGACTGACCTGGGTTGTGGGCAAAAGCATAGTTGACACAATGCAGGGTAAAAGCCCGGAACACCACTGATACAGGGCAGTCTGCACAACACCAATTTGAGAACCTGCTTTTTTTGCCGGGGAGAGGCTTGTTTAACGG
>JASEHB010000507.1 GCA_030018745.1 Desulfatibacillaceae bacterium
GCTCGATGTACTTGGAGTACACCTCGTCCTTGTCCGGCTCGTGCGCCTTGCTCTCCTTTCCCTGGACCCGCCCTGTACGCTGTTGCTTGGATGGCAACAGGCTGTAAAATCCGTAGGTTGGGCTAGCGAAGCGTAGCCCAACAAAACTGGCTGCGTTGCGCTTCGCATCGAAGGTCAGTCACATACCCAAAAGCATGCTCCTTCCCTTCTCGCTCGTGCGCCTTGCCCACGACTCCCTGGACCCGCCCTGTACGCCTGGCCGCCCCAGGCGGGCGTCTGCTGTGTTGCGCTTCGTTTTGAAGCTTGGTCATGTACTAACTGTACACTCCCGCGCTTCAAAACTCGCGCGCCTTGCATCCGCCTCGCCTGGAACGGCCAGGTGCGTTTGTGGTTGATGATAAAAAGCGTAAAATCCGTAGGTTGGGTGGTTCTTGCGCTTAAGCGCAAGGTTCACCCAACAATCTGGCTTGCTTCAACGCGCAAGGTTCACCCAACATTTTGCCTTTCCAACAAACCGCCCCGGAGGTTGACATAAAAGCTCATCCCCGTTAGCTTCTCCTTTAAAATACTCTGCTCTGCGCTTGCTCATGGAGCACAAACATTGCCGGGGTAATAAAAAACCGGCAGCTTGGGTGGCCTTTGCCTTGACACGCAACAGCCACACAAAAATCTGGCTGGCCCTCTTTTTTTTGACCCAGGCAATAAAAAGGGAAAACAAATGGAAATTGTTGTTCTTTTAAAGCAGGTTGCCGACACCGAGGCCAGGGTGGCCCCCACGGCGGACGGCCTTGGCGTTTCCACGGGCGATGCAAAAAAGATCATCAACCCCTACGATGAGTTTGCCGTTGAGGAGGCCCTGCGCATCAAGCAGCAGTTGGGCGGCAGCGTCACCATACTCTCCGCCGGAGATGACAAGGCCGCAGAAGCCATAAGAACGGCCCTGGCAATGGGTGCAGACAAGGGCGTGCTGGTAAACGACCCGGCGGTTATGGCAAGCGATGGCCTTGGCAGGGCCAAAATTCTGGCCGCGGCCCTGAAAACAATGGCCTTTGACCTTGTTCTGGCAGGCCTGCGGGCTGTGGATGACGACTCCCACCTTGTGGGGCCTGCGGTGGCCGAGCTTTTGGGCATCCCCCATGTGGGCGGCGTGCTGGAAGTCACAGTTGAAAACGGCAGCGTTTTCTGCCTGCGGGCGGCAGACAGCGGCCAGGCAAGGGTAAAGGCCATGCTCCCGGCGCTTCTTTCAGCCCAAAAGGGCCTCAACACCCCCCGCTATGCCTCCATGATAGGCATCATGCAGGCCAAGAAAAAGCCCCTGCAAACCCTTTCCCTGGCAGATATAGGCATTTCTCCCGATTCTGTTGGCCCCAATGCTGCAAAAACCATCACAAAAGCCTTCATGCCCCTGCCCCAGCGGGCTGCCGGGCGCATGATTGAAGGGGGAACAGCGCAGGAAAAGGCGGCCAACCTGGCAAAAGCCCTCAAAAATGAGGCCAAGGTCATATAAATAAGGAGCAGATCATGTCATCAATTCTGGTTTTTGCCCAGACAAGGGGCGGGCGCTTCACGGTTGTCACTTCCCAGGCCCTTTCCCTTGCCCGGCAGCTTTCAGATAAAAGCGGTGCATCAGTTGTGTGCGCAATTCTTGGAGAAGCTCCCGAAGATGCAAAGGCCTTTGCCTCAACCTGGGGGGCCGATAAACTGCTTGTGGCGGCGCATCCTGGCCTTGCCAATTACGAGGCCCAGGCTTATGCAAATGCAGCGGGCCAAATTGCGTTAAAAATCGCCCCGGAAATCATCATCCTTGGGGCCACGGCAGATGGCAGGGATGTTGCCGCCCGGCTCTGCGCCCGGCTGGACTGCGCCCTTTCCATGGACTGCCTTGCTGTGGATGAAAAAGACGGCGCTCTTTTGGCCACCCGCGCCCAGTACGGCGGCAAAATCCTTGCCCGCGAGGAGCTTGTCGGCAAACCCGCCATTCTGGTCATCCGGCCCAATGCCTTTGCTGCAATGGAGTCACAAAGAGATTGCGCTGTGGAGGAAATTGCCGTAACCCCAGGCGACTGCAAGGCACAGGTGCTTGAAGTGGTTGCCGGGCCGGAGGGCAAGGCGGACCTGGCAGAGGCCCGCATTGTGGTTTCCGGCGGCAGGGGCATGGGCGGATCGGATTTTGCCTGCCTGGAAAAGCTTGCAAAGCTCCTTGGCGGCGCTGTGGGCGCAAGCCGGGCAGCCGTGGACGAGGGCTGGCGGCCCCATAGCGATCAGGTGGGGCAGACAGGCAAGGTGGTGGCCCCTGACCTCTATTTTGCCTGCGGCATATCCGGGGCAATTCAGCACATCGCAGGCATGGGCAGCTCCAAGTGCATTGTGGCCATAAACAAAGACCCGGATGCACCCATATTTGCAAAGGCCGATTATGGGGTGGAGGGGGATTTGTTTGAAGTAGTAAATGCCCTGTGCACTGAACTGGAAAAATAGGGCG
>JASEHB010000508.1 GCA_030018745.1 Desulfatibacillaceae bacterium
TGCATTGGCAAGCTGGGCCTGGAGAGCCTCCTTTTCCCTGGCAGCCCTTTTGCGCTCGGTTATGTCCCTTGTGGTTCCCTGAATGCCGATGGGGCGGCCCTTTTCATCCAGAATGAATGATGCAAGGATTTCAACATCTATGGGGCTGTTGTCCTTGCGGAGCATGACCGTTTCAAAGCACACCCCCCTGTCGGGCGCGCCATGCTCAAGCTCGTGGGCAATTATGCTGCTCATCATGGCCATTTCCTGCGCATCGCAGTGATCTGACAAAAGGCTGCCCACCCACTCCTGCGGCTCAAAGCCAAACGACTGCCTTATGGCCTGGTTCACATAGGTGAAGCGGGTTTCCATGTCCATGGTCCAGATGACATCCAGGGTGTTGTCCGCCAGAAGCCGGTGCTTGTACTCGCTTTCCTCAAGGGCCTGCTGAACCCTTTTGCGCCCGGTGATGTCCCGCGTTACAGAGAGAACGCCCGTTGGGTTTTTGTCTTCATCCAGCAGCAGGGAGGCCCGCAATTCCACCCACACTGTGGAGCCGTCCTTTTTGTATTCCTCAAGCTCCAGGGTGCGGGTTCTGCTCCCCTCAATCTGCTTAAAGGTCTCCTGCTCCATTTCCTCTGCAAAGGTTTTTTGCACCAGGTCCAGGGATGCAGGGGTAAGAACCTGCTCAAGGGTCTGGTTTATGGCCTCTTCGGCGGTATAGCCCCTTAACCGCTCGGCTGAAGGGCTTATGTAGGTGAAGTTGAGATCCATGTCCTGCAGGCAGATTACATCATGGGCATTCTCTGCAATGAGCCGGTACTTTGCCTCGCTCTGCTCAAGGGCCTGACCGGCCTTTTTGGCGGCGGTTATGTCCATTATGCCCACAAGCACCCTTGGCTGCTGGCGCACATGGATTTTGGCTGTGGAAACAAGGAGCGTGAGATCCTGCCTCTGCCCCTTCACAAGAAAGGGCAGTTCCGTTTCCACCTGCTGGTGAACCTTGCCTGTTTCAAGGGTTGTAAGAACAGTCTGGCGGAGAACGCATGAGGGGCATTTTGGCCCAAAGCCGCACCCGGCAGGGTCATCATCGGCCCACACGCATCTTAACGCCTGCCCGCCGTACATTCCCAGCATTTCTTCTGCCGTGCGGCCGGAAAACTCCTCTGCAAAATCGTTTACCTTGAGCACCCGCCTGTCTGCATCCACAACCATCAAAATAAAAGGCGCATACTTATATATGGCGGCAAGCTCCTCCTCGCTCTCCGCCAAATCTCTCTGGGTTTTTGCGCGCAGGGAAATATCGCTTATAAAGCCCTCAAGGGCCTCCACTTTGCCATCTGCATTCAAAACAGCCCGGCCCCGCTCCCAGACGAATTTTTCCTCGCCAGCAGCATCCACTATGCGATAAGTGAGGGTGAAGGGCGCAGCCCTGGAAACGGCCTGGGCAACCGCGTCCCACACAAGCTGCCTGTCCTGGGGGTGGATTATCTGCCCATAGGAAATGCGGTTGTTTTGGGCCAGGTCCTGCGGCTCGTAGCCTGTAAGCTCCAGCGCCCCCTGGGAAACAAACTCCATTGTCCAGTCTTTATCAAGAGCGCAGCGGTAGGCCATGCCCGGCAGGTTGCTCACCAGGGTCGCCATTTTGCGCTGGGCCTCAAAAAGGGCCTTGCGGGCTTCCCTTTCCTTTGTCTGATCCCTGAAAACCAGCACAGCGCCCATGATGCGGCCATTTTCATCAATTATGGGCGCACCGCTGTCTGCTATGGGGGTTTCCCTGCCGTCTCTGGCCACAAGCAGGGTGTGGTGGGCAAGGCTCACCATCCTGCCCTCTGCAAGCACAAGGTCAACCGGGTTTTTAAGCTTGCTGCGGGAATACTCGTTTATTATGCAGAAAACCTCATCAACAGGCCTGCCCAAAGCCTCTTCCTGCTTCCATCCGGTGAGTTTTTCCGCAACCGGGTTCATGCGGCGGATGCACCCCTTTTCATCTGTGGAGAGCACGCCGTCTCCAATGCTGTAAAGGGTGGCGGAAAGCTCCTGAATTATCCGTTGATGGGAAATGCCGTTATTTTGTGGTCTTGCCATGAAAAAACCATTCCAGAGTTTAAAACCCGGTTGGGCAAAGAGCTGTTGGAAAAATGCGCTGCAAAGTATGCCTGACATTTTCAGCAAAAAGCGTTATCAACCCTGCCTGCCAGTGCTGCAAGCTTTTCGCAGGTTAAATATCATCTTCCTAAAAAACTTACAAAAAAATAATGCATGACTGTTTAAAAAAAACAGGACTTTTCTGCTATTGGCAACAATGTGTTTATGCAAATTTTTGCAGGTTATTACCAAGTGCAATCATTTTACAGGCTGGCAAGCTGCTTTCGCAAGCAAAGTTCCATAATAACAGAAAAATAATATTTCAATATTGCAATACCATAATAATTGTTGGCGGAATTGTAGGTTGGGCTAGCAAATCCGGCACAAAGGGAGGCAGGAAAGCTTTGACC
>JASEHB010000509.1:0-804 GCA_030018745.1 Desulfatibacillaceae bacterium
GGTGCGTTGGGCCGGAATTTGGCCAAAACCCCGGAAAGCAGCAAAAGCGCCGGTAAAAGCGCCCTGGCATCAGTAAGGAAAAAGCGCTGCCAGCAAAAGAATATTTTATGCCAGGTTGCAATCAATGGAGTAAGATTATAATCCGGCACAGCAACCTAAATTGGCGCTTTGGGCTTGGAATCCAGCCCAAAGGCCGTCATTCCTGCCTGCGCGGGAATCCAGAATGAATTGAGTAAGCTATATGAACAGGACCTGATCCTTCGATCACGCCCTTCATGGATTCAAAGCAAAACAGCCGCAAGGCCCTTGCTGGCCATCCGCTTAAAAAGAGGGGCAAATCCTGTGCCTGCAAAAAAAAGCATTCCAAAACCTATAACGGGGAACAACAATGACCGATAACCTTGAAAAACTTAAAAAACTTCTTGCAGAGCTTTTCCAGTTCGACAACGCAGACCTGGATTTTGGCATATACAGAATAATGAACCACAAGCGGAACGAGATTTGCGATTTTCTTGACAGGGATCTTATGCCCCAGGTGCGCAAAGCCTTTGAAAAATACCGGTCCGCAGACAAGGCGGAAACGCAGAAAGAGCTGGACAAGGCGATTGCAGACGCTAAAAATCTTGGCATTGCTGATCCGGAATCATTGGACAAAATAAAGTCCCTGCGGGAGAAGCTCTCTGAAGGAGTGGACATTCCGGCCCTGGAAAACGATGTTTATTCCGACCTTTACAGCTTTTTTAGCCGGTACTACTCCGAGGGGGACTTCATAAGCCAGCGCCGCTACAAGGAAGGGGTTTACGC
>JASEHB010000509.1:814-2472 GCA_030018745.1 Desulfatibacillaceae bacterium
GGTTTACGCCATACCTTACGAGGGCGAGGAAGTGAAGCTGCACTGGGCCAACCACGATCAGTATTACATAAAAAGCTCGGAATATCTCAAAGACTACGCCTTCAAGCTGCCGGACGGCAAAAGGGTTCATTTCAAGCTGGTTTCCGGCGATGCAGAGAAAGACAACACCAAGGCTGCCTCCGGCCAGGAGCGCCGGTTCATACTCAAGGAAGATAATTTTCTGGATGAAAGGGAGGATGAGCTTTTCATTTTATTTGAATTCCGCCCGGATGCAGACAAGCGCAAGCAAGGCGAGTTGAACGATCTGGCGGTCAAAAGGGTGCTTGAAGCCCCTGGCATAATCCAAAAATGGCCTGGGCTTGGAGCACCGTTCCCCACCCAGGCAAAACCCGGCCGCAGCCTTTTGGAAAAGCACCTTGCAGACTACACGGCAAAAAACACCTTTGATTATTTTATACACAAAGACCTTGGCGGCTTTTTGCGCCGGGAGCTGGATTTTTACATAAAAAACGAGGTCATGCACCTGGATGACATTGAAAGCCAGACCGCGCCCAAGGTGGAGCAGTACCTTTCCAGAATAAAGGTAATCCGGGAAATCGCCCATAAAATAATCGCCTTTCTTGCCCAGATAGAGGATTTTCAGAAAAAGATATGGCTAAAGAAAAAGTTTGTGGTGGAAACCAATTACTGCATCACCATAGACAGGGTGCCGGAAGAATTGTACCCGGAAATTGCGGCAAACGAGGCCCAAAGGGAGGAATGGGTAAGGCTTTTTGCCATAGATGAGATAAAGGCCGGACAAAGGGACATAATGTTCCCCAAAACCCCCGGCTACACCAAGCCCCTTTCCGTGGAGTTTTTGAGGGCAAACGACAAGCTTGTGCTGGATACCCGCTTTTTTGATGACGATTTCAAGACCCGGCTCATTGCCTCCATTGATAACCTGGATGAGCAGTGCGATGGCCTGCTGATTCATTCCGAGAACTTTCAGGCGTTGAATCTCATGCAGGAGCGGTATCGCGGGCAGGTGAAGTGTGTTTATATTGATCCTCCGTATAATACGGAACAAGATAGGCAGCAGGGAAAGTTTATTTATAAAGATAACTTTGAAAGTTCGTCTTGGATCGCGTTAATGTATGATCGCATTAGTTATATTATTCCATTAATGAGTAATGATTCAACTTTTTTTTCAAGCATTGATCACAATGAAATCGCGTCAATTAAATATTTGCTTGAAACTATTTTTGGGAAAAATAACTTCGAGGGGCTTATTTCGTGGCGTAGGAGGCATAACCAGCCCAATGATAAAACAAAAATGATAGGGATGGTAGCTGAATTTATTATTAGTTTTGCTAAAAATCAAGAATACTACAAAAAAACTGGAGTAGGCAAGTTAGATCTCACGGGAGATTTCTCAAATCCAGATAATGATCCCCGTGGAGATTGGGCGTCAAAACCATGGAAAGCCGGTTCAGATCAAAGTGGTTCTCGTTACAAAATTGAAACTCCAACAGGAAAAATATTATGCGAAGAATGGATGGGGGAAGAAGCAACCTACAAACAATTATTGGCCGATGGGAGAATATTTTTTCCAAAGAATGGAGATGGCAACCCCAGAAAAAAATATTACAGATTTGAACGCGAGGAGGAAGGGCAAT
>JASEHB010000510.1 GCA_030018745.1 Desulfatibacillaceae bacterium
GATTTGCGTAGCCCAACAAAACCAGGTATCGGACGGCAAGGGCGGCAAGGCAAAAACGGAAAACGGATTGTTGTTGGGCTTTTGAAAATCCTCAAAAAGGCTTTTGCCTTCCAACAGCCTTTATTTGCCGGATTTTCTAGAAGGGCATTGTTGGGTGAACCAAAGCGCGTTAAGCGCAAGAACCACCCAACCTACGAATTTCTAGCCCTTTTTTTTCGTGTGTTTCGTGCTTTTCGTGGTTTAAGTTGTTGTTTTTGGCCTTTTGTTGCGCTTGTGCAGCTTTCGCTGGGGATAGTTGGCCCACAATGTCGGATTTTCCGCTTTCGCGGGAAAAAAATTCTGCACCCATCCGTCACGCCCGGCACCTGATGCTGTCATTCCCGCCCCTAAAATCTGTCATCCCAAACAGCGGAAGCAATAAACTCTCCACAACCGACTAACAACCTTATGGTAAAATTTTATCATTAAATAATAAAATTTATTTTTATATCCATTTTCTTTATTCTTTTTCCTGCTTTAAAAATATTAATCCTCAAGCAATACCCTGTTTGAAAAAGAATCTGCTTGACCATACTCATTTATTAAAGATAATAATAAGCAAAGGAATAACAGGCAGGAATATTTTTCAAGAATTCCTTTTGCTGATAACTAACTCAAATAATTCCAATTTAATTTTAAGTGCCCTGTGTATGGCTTGAGAAGTTGGAAAAAAACATTATTTTGATGCAGGAAGAGGCAGGGCAAAAGGTTTTTGTGGTTAAAACCAGAAGGCGGCGGTTAAGATTTTATAATATTTTTATTTGCTTGTCATAAAAGAGGGGCTGGTTCCGGGAAAACCTTGGCTTAAAGGTTTTATCATCCCCTTTTTCAAAGCCGGTTGCAAAATCCGGCAAGCGGTCCTGCCGCGCGGGGCGGCAAGGGCTTGCAGAAGAGTGCAGACCCATTCATTGAGGAGGACAAATCCATGAAAAGCATGAAAAAACGCCTTATGCCACAAGGTGCGCAGGAGGTGCGCGACAGGGGCGTGGTCCTGGTGGTGGGCCTCATGTTCATCATGGTTCTGGCGGCTGTAGGCTCTGTGGCCTATATAACAACTTCCGGGGATCTTCTTGTTTCCCGCAACTATCGCCAGCACAACGAGGCAATCAATTTTGCAGAGGCCGGCCTTGCCGAGGCCAAGGCAAGGGCGCAGCTTGGGCGCACAGAAGACCTTTATGCAGGTGATCCTGCCCAGCCCATAAACCCCAACTGGACGGCCTACATAGTTTCGGACAGCTCTTGGGGCTTTGCCGATGATCCTGATTACAGCACCGCCTACACCAATTATTTTCCTGTTGCGGGCAACCACACCAACTCCGCAATCACAACCAACAGCCTGGAAGCGGACATGAAGTATGCCGTGCGCATCCGCCACAAGCGTGAGTTTGATGCAGAGCAGGCCGGCCACAACCCGTCCCGCCCCCATTATCTGGACCTGGACGGCAATTCCGGCGTCCACACCGCGGCAAGCCCCGGCAACATAATCTATTTTGGCTACGGCAACCCGGCAAACCCCGGCCAGCTTACCCAGTTCACCATACCTGGAGGCACTAGCACCAACTTCAGGCCCGTGCAAAGGGCTGTGTCCTGGGGACGCTCCGGAAATTCGGTATATGAGCTGGAAATGGAATTTGCGGCTTTTCCCGGCCCGCCCATCCTTGGGGCAATCTACGCCAAGGCGGATGTCACGGGCAACGGCTCGGCTTTGATCGCAGACGGCCGCGACCAGTGCGGCATGGACAATGACAAGCCGCCCATCTATACAAAGGACCCGGCCATCACCAACCTCAACGGCAATCCGTCCACGCCGGGCAACCCGCCCTGGCCGGTTACCGGGCCGGATGACATTGACATTGCAGGCTATGTCGCATCCTTAAGAGGCGAGGCGGACATTGTTCTCACCGCAGATCAGAACAACGGCGTTTACGGCAGCCCCACAAACTATGTGGTTGTATATTCCAACACCAGCAACCCTTACAATGTGGGCGGCCTGAAGCTGAACAATGTCACTGGCTACGGCATACTCATTGTTGACGGCGACCTCACTTTAGGCGGCGGCTTTCGCTGGTACGGGCTTGTCATAGCCACCGGCACAATGGTTTTCAACGGCGGCGGAGCGGGCATAAACATAAGCGGTGCAACCCTTGCCAACCAGACGGTTGATATAAACGGCGGCGTGGAGGTTTATTACAACAGTTGCGAGGTGCAGAGAGCTGTTAGCAGCGCAGCCATGCGGGTCATTTTGTGGAGGGATGTGAACCTTTCCCTTGGAAACTGATGGTATTTGGGGGCCGTTTTTAAAGGAACCCTTGGCAAAACTGGGTTTCTTTGCAGTATAAGAACCGTTGACGCAACAACTTACAAGGCCGCCGGTTTTCCGGCGGCTTTTTTTGTTTTGAGCCTGGTGGGCCTGAGTTGCGCGCCGCC
>JASEHB010000511.1 GCA_030018745.1 Desulfatibacillaceae bacterium
GGGGCGGAGAGGAGCAGATTCTTCACTTTTACTCCCATTCCTGCCCAAGGCTTTACGACCTTTCCACCGTGGCCTATTGGGTAATGGAAAAAGGGGCGCATTCCCGCAAGCTCCGCGCCCAGATAAACCAGATAGCCCAGGTGGCCATAGAGCTTTCCATCCGCAGGGGAACATCCACCCTAACCGTGCTCAAGGCAGACGGCCGGGAGCCTGCCGGAATATATCAGCCCATCCGCTATGTAACCCGTGGCGGCGAGGTGGTTTTTGCTGGAGAAAAACACGCCCTGGAAGGGGAAAACCTTGGTCAGCGCATCCGCCAGATCCGCCTTGCGCGGGACATGACCCAGGGCGAGCTTGCCAAAAGTCTTGGAGTCACTGCAAGCACCATAAGCCAGGTTGAAAACAACATGAATTTTCCCTCTGTGCCCATCCTGGTCAAAATGGGCGAAATTCTAGGCGTTGATCCGGGCTACTTTCTTTCCCGCGCCCGCACAAGCGCAAACAGAATTGTTTTTCCGGGCAAGGATGCTGTGCCGCTTCGTCTTCCGGGCCTTGTTGCCGAAAACGGCAAGGCCCTTCTGGTTACGCCCATGGAGTTTGCGGGCCAGGCCGAGGTCATGCTTGTGGAGATAAACCCCGGCAAAAGTATTGACGGGCATTTTCTGGCCCACAAGGGCCACGAGATGGGCCTTGTGGTGGAGGGCCAACTGGTTGTGGAGTTTGCCGGCTCGCAGGAGGAGGCTTTTGCAGGGGATGTCATCTACCTTGCCGATGAGCTTCCGGCCAGATGGCGCAACCCCGGAAAAAGCCCGGCAAGGCTCATGTGGGCCAAACTAAAATAAGGCCGCGCCCGGTGGCGGCAAAGCGTCAGCCCCCCGCTGTTTTTGCTCCACGGAGTAATCAAACAGTTCTTCAGCAACATTGTTTACAGATGCCTCTTCTTGAGTTTCAAACATAAGGAGCCAACATGGAAAAACTTGAGCTGGACCCCAAACTGCCCCTCATTCAGGATGCGGACCTCAAAGGCAAGGTGGTTCTTGTGCGGGTGGATCACAATGTTGTCAAGGGAGGAGAAATCCGCGACCCCTACCGCATTGATGCAACGCTGGGAACCCTTTACAACATTGTGGAACGAGGGGGGCGGCCCATTCTCATGAGCCATGTGGGAAGGCCTCTGGACAAAAAAACCGGCTCCATTGCGGTCAACGATTCCACCTCGGTGGCCCCTGTTGCGGACTACCTTCAGCGCAAGCTGCACACCAGCTTTGCCCTGCCTGCCTTTCCGGCTCACGAGACAAGGGGCATAGAGCAGATAGACACCTCCATAAACTGGCATATCCGTGATCTGCTGGCACATAGGGTGGGGGGCATTTATCTGCCCAATACCCGCTGGTTTTTTGGCGAGCAGAGCAAGAACGCCCAGCGCGAATCCTTTGCCCGCCAGCTTGCCGGTCTTGCAGATGTGTTTGTCAACGATGCCTTCGGGTCCTGGCAGCCCCATGTCTCCACGGTTGATGTTACCCATTATCTGCCAAGCTTTGCGGGCTTTCTCATGCAAAAGGAGCTGCACAACCTGAAGCATGTTCTTGAGCCGCAGCGCCCCTTCATAGCCATTGTTGCGGGTGCAAAGTACGACACAAAGATAGGCCCCCTAAACGAGATTTACAAAAAGGTGGACAACATGATTCTGGGGGGCGTCATTTACAACACATTCCTTTGCGCCAAGTACGGCGTGCAAATCAAGGGCGTGGCGGATTCGGACATCAATGCCGCCAAAAAGCTTGTGGAGATGGACAAGACAGCGGGCAAGATAATCGAGCTTCCCGTGCTGGTGGAATCAGATGTTCTTGGAGCAAAGCAGGAAGGAAAGTACCGCAAAGTATCCATTGCAGATTTCAAGCCCGGCAACAGCTACGGGTACCTGTTGGATGTTGCGCCAGAATCTTTTGATGCGCCTGCCGTGGCCCAGACCATTGCCGTGGCCAGAACCATCTTTGTCAATGCGGTCATGGGCTTTACCCCCCATTTCACCGAAGGCTCCGAAAAGCTGGACCGCACCATAGACAAGAACCAGACAGCCCAGAAGTTTTACGGAGGCGGCGACACCCTTCAGGAATTCAAAAACCTGTCTCCGGGCCTCTATCTTGCTGCAATGGACAACGCCTCCTACTACTTTTTCACAGGCGGCGGAACAGTGCTAAAGGCCATTGAGGAGGGTACACCTTACGGTCTTGCCCCTGTTACCGCCCTCATGGAAAATGCTGGCAAGCCCCCAAAAAGGGTTTAGAGCCATATCAAAAAAAGTTTATGCTGCGATTGGCGGCAAAAGCCAAGGGCTGCGTCTTTTGGCGCCTCAACCCTTGCCCTTGAATTTTTGCTCAACCCCGCGTTTTTTAAGATGGGTTCAAGTAAAAACTTGCCGCAAAACGGCCGCACCCTATGCATATCCCCTGTCTGTCGCGCC
>JASEHB010000021.1 GCA_030018745.1 Desulfatibacillaceae bacterium
GCAAGATAATTCACGAGATTCCCATTGCGGTAAACCCGGCCTCATATGCAAAAATTGTCAAGGAAAAGGCGGTATTAAGACTTCTTATTGAAA
Organism: Desulfatibacillaceae bacterium; assembly: GCA_030018745.1. GTDB lineage: Bacteria > Desulfobacterota > Desulfobacteria > Desulfobacterales > Desulfatibacillaceae > JAGVAW01. The sequence goes on from JASEHB010000021.1 coordinate 94, forward strand.
AAGCCACCTCCATAGCCCAGCGCTGCTACGATGACAGCGATGATGTGGCCGAGGTGGTGGACTTTGCCGAGCAGGAGATTTTTGCAGTTTCAAGCGAAAAAGGCTCTGCCTCCTACTTTGGCCTTTCTGAACTTTTAAATGACACATTTCTGTCCATTGAAAGCCGCTCAAGGGATCGCTCCCCTGTAACAGGCGTGGCAACGGGCTTTAACCGGCTGGATATGCTTACATCAGGATTTCAGCCCACAGATCTTTTAATATTGGCAGCCAGGCCGGGCATGGGCAAAACCGCACTTGCTTTAAACATTGCCAGACATGCGGCAGCAAAGGAAAATGTGCCGGTGCTTGTATTTTCCCTTGAAATGTCCAAGGAGCAGCTTGTTACAAGGGTGCTGTGCGCCGAGGCCAAGGTCAACGCCAAGAGGGTGAGGGACGGCTTTTTGGGGCAGGAGGAATTGCAAAGGCTTGCCGATGCAAGCGACAGAATCCACAACGCGCCCCTTTACATTGACGATTCCGGCAAACTCACGGTGATGGATGTGCGCACAAAGGCACGGCGCATGAAAAAGGACAAGGGGCTGGGCCTTATTGTCATTGACTATCTGCAACTTATGACCGGACCCCAGGACGCTGAAAGGCGCGATTTGGAGCTTGGCTACATTTCCCGCTCCTTAAAGTCATTGGCAAAGGAACTTAAAGTGCCTGTTCTGGCGCTCTCCCAGTTGAACCGCAAGCTGGAGGATCGATCGGACAAGCGCCCCCAACTTGCTGACCTCCGCGAATCCGGCGCACTTGAGCAGGATGCTGATGTGATAATGTTCATTTACCGGGAATCGGTTTACAGCCAGATTGAAAACAACCCGGACCAGTCTGCCGAGCTTAAGGTGGCCAAGCAGAGAAACGGCCCCACAGGCAAGGTCATGCTAACTTTTGTGGCAGAGCACACCAGCTTTGAGAATGCGGACACCATTTATGCGGCCAACTGATTTTACAGCACGCGGCCTTCCCTAAACAGTTGCTGCCACCAAGAAGCCCCTACGGAAAGAGTCTATGCAGAAAATCCAGGGCAACATCAACGGCCTTAAGGCCTGGCACATTAAAAAACTCGGCAACTTTTTCAAACGCAAAATTTCACCGGAAATGCTCATCTCCCCGGAGCTTGCAAGGGACATGGGGGAGATTTCGCTTGAAGCCTACCGGCAGATAGGTCTGTTGATAGACAGGGCAGGTATTGTCTGCCATGTGATTGTTGGGGATGACAAGTCCATTTTCCTGCCCAACCTGGAGCATTACCGCTACGGGGCAGGCCGCCTAAAAGGCCTGCGCCTTGTGCACACCCACCTTAAGGGTGAAGGCCTTGGGGATGAGGATATCACCGATCTCATCTTCCTGCGCCTGGATCTCATGGCCGCCTTCACCCTTACCAGTGACGGACTGCCCGACAAGTTTTTCGTGGCCCACCTTTTAAAAAGCATCACCAGTGAAAAGCCATACATCAAACTGCCGCCCTTTGGCGTTGCCGGCCTGGATATGGCGGCCCAGGATTTTATTTTAGAGCTTGAAAACGAGCTTGTTGCAGGAAGGCAGGCCAAAGATGCCGGGGCGGATTTGCCCCGCGCCCTTCTGGTGGGCGTTTCTTCCGGCACAAAGGCAGGTGCCGCACAGTCCATGGCAGAGCTTGCCGAGCTTGCCCGGTCAAGCAGGGTCCATGTGGCCGGAAGCATGATTCAGCACAGAAAAAAGCCTGACCCAAGATTCCTGCTGGGACGGGGCAAGTTGGAGGAGGTGGCGGTCATGGCTCTGGTGGAAGGGGCTGATATGCTCATTTTTGATTCCGAGCTTAATCCCTCCCAAATCCGCGCCATCACGGATCGCATCGAACTGCCCATAATAGACAGGACACAGCTCATACTCGACATTTTTGCCCAAAGGGCGGCAACCCGCGAGGGAAAGCTGCAAGTGGAGCTTGCCCAGCTTAAATACATGCTGCCCCGTCTTGTGGGCAAAAACACCGCCCTTTCGCGGCTGGCAGGGGGCATAGGAGGCAGGGGGCCTGGAGAGACAAAGCTGGAGATGGACCGCCGCAAGGTGCGGGAAAGAATCCGCCTGCTGGAAAAAGACCTTATAAAGGTGGCAGAGCGCCGGGCTGTTCAGCGCTCCCGCCGCGACAAAAAAGGGCTTCCGATTGTCTCCATTGTGGGCTACACAAACGCTGGCAAGTCAACCCTGCTCAACACCCTCACCCATGCGGCCGTTCTGGCGGAAAGCCGGATGTTTGCAACCTTGGACCCCTCAAGCCGCAGGCTTCGCTTCCCAAAGGACCGGGAAATCATAATCACCGATACAGTGGGTTTTATCGAGGATCTTCCAAAGGACCTCAAGGTTGCTTTCCGCGCCACCCTGGAGGAGCTGGACAATGCGGATCTGCTTCTTCATGTGATGGATGCAGCCAGCCCCAGGCTGGAAAGCCAGATCGCCTCAGTTGAGAAAATACTCGAGGAGCTTAAACTCTCCGGCAAAAAGACCCTGCGCGTGCTGAACAAGGCGGATTTGCTTGCGCCCGAAGATGCAGAGGCCCTATCCCGCAGGCTGGACGGCTTTCCTGTTTGCGCACTGGAAAGAAAAACCCTCACAGGGCTTATTGAGGCCATTGAGGATACACTTTTCAACATGGATATTATTGCCAAAACTGATGAGGAAAATGCCAACTTTAAAAATGCAGAAGATTAAAAGCTTTCAGGCTGGGCTGTTGTTTGAATTTAGTTCTTTTCTTTGCGGCATATTGCCTTGCTCAAATGCGCTCCTTGCAGCTTTGCCCGCACCGGGGGCTGTTTCAGGGCGTGTAGAGCACCACAAGACAGCGGGTTTCTCCGTCTGAAAGGCTTCTTAACTTGTGGGGGATTTCGGAGTTGAAGCGCAGGCTTTCCCCAGGTTTTAGACGGTTGGGTTTTCCTCCAAGGGTCAGCTCAAGCTCGCCCTCCATAACAAAGACAAACTCCTCGCCTTCATGCTTGTAGGCCAGGGGTTTGTGGGCGCAGCGGGGTTCAATGGTTATCAAAAAGGCCCGCAGATGCTCCTCCTCTGCGCCTGGGGTCAGCGTCTGGTAGGAATAGTTTTGGGTGCGCTTGATAAAGGCCTTGGCCCGGTTGTCTGCCAGAGCCGTTTTCTCCTGCTGGCCCAAAAAGGTTGCCGGATCAACCTTCAATGCCCTGGCCAGACGCAGGATAAAGCTCACCGATGGCGAGGTTTGGCCGCTTTCCACCTGGCTAATGAATTCAGGGCTTTGGCCTGTTGCCTGGGCAAGGCTTTCCAGGGTAAATCCGTGAGCATCCCGCAGCCTTGCAACAGCCTGGCCCAGTCCCTCTTTGCCCCCCTGCCCTTCCAGGTCAAAGCAGGCCTTTTGGGCAAGGTCCTGCATGACTGCTGCCTTCACCTTTTGGGTAAAAACCGGCAAAAAGGTTTTGGCATCCGCCACAATGCCCACATCCGCCACCTCGAAAATGGGGGCATCTTTATCCCGGTTGACCGCAACTATGAAGCCGGACTCCACAATGCCGGCAGTGTACTGTATGGCCCCGGAAGCGCCCACAGAAATCAGCAGTTGGGGCCGCACGGTTTTTCCGGTCTGGCCTATTAGCCGCCCTTCGTCCACAAGGTGGGCAAGTACCGGGGGCCGTGTCGCGCCAATCTGCCCGCCTAAAGCCTGTGCCAGCTCGCGCAATAGGGAAAAACCCTCGGCTCCCCCTGCCCCTGCTCCTCCGGCCACCACAACCTGTGCCTGCTCCAGGCTTTTTTCGTCAGCCTCTGCGGTTTTTCTGGAAACCAGCTCAAGACCGGAGGTGGCAAAATCGCCTTCAAGTTTTAATTGGACTATCCGGCCATTTTCCTTTGATGCAGGCAGAGGCTTGAATGCCCCGGGCGAAACAGTGGCGCAGGCAACAGCCTTTGCATCGGCCCAGGTAATTTTGGCAAGAATCCGCCCTCCCCAGGATGGGCAGGAAGCAACAATGCGACCGTCTTCAAGTGAAAAATCCGCACAATCGGCAACAAGGCCTGAATTAAGATGCGCGGCTGTCATTGCAGCCCACTGCCTGCCAAAATCCGTCAATGCAAAAAGGATTACAGAGGGCTTTTCCTTTTCTGCAGCCTGGGCAAGCGCCCTGGCGTAGGCATCGGCTTGCGGAACCGCAAGGGCCTCATCATAAACCGTGTAAACGGTTGTGGCCCCATGGGCTGAAAGGGTTTGGGCCGCCTCATCCGCCTGCTGGCAAAGATTGTCACCTGCAATGACAAAGGCAGCCGGAGCCTTGCCCGTGAGCCGGGAAAGCTTTGCCGCTCCGCCAAGCAGATTCAGGGTGTAGTTGAAAAACCGCTCATTGCGAAGATCTGCTGCAACCCAGATTTGTCCGGAATTCTTTGCCACCATATTCATGCCTGTTCACCCTGCATAAGATGCGCTTTTATTAAAAGGCCCTGCTTAAAAAAGAAGACCTGCATCCCGAATTTTTTCCAAAAGAGCCTGGGCCTGCTCGTTTGCTCCGCCCTCAATAAAAGCGCATTTTTTGGCCTTTGGCGCTGGTGTCATGGAGATAACGCGTGTTGGGGAGCCTTTTTCTCCGGCAAAGGCCTCATCCATGCCAATATCAGCAAGGGTTAAAACCTCAACCCTGTCGCTGTCAAAGGCCTGCCTTATGCTTGCAAGGGCACAATCCAGCACGGATGCTGCATTGGGATGCACGGATGCCGCAAAAGGCGCATTTGCCAGATACTGCTCAACAAAACCGTCTGTCAGGCTTTCCACCAAAAAGATCCCCTCTTTTGGGATTATGCTGCTGGCCATGCCCACAAAGGGCTTGTTCAGCAAGGCAGATGCCTGGGGGCCTACCTGGCCTGTGTCACTGTCTGCGGTTCTGGAGCCGAAAAGCAGAATGTCCCAAGGGCCGAGCCAGTTGACAGCCTTGGCCAGCACCCTTGTCGTGGCCATTGTGTCCGAGCCGGCAGCCTTTTTATCCGAAATCAGAACCGCCCTGTCCGCCCCAAGGGCAAGGGTTTCGCATAAGGCCCAGCAAGAGACGGGCGGCCCCATTGAAAGGGTGGTCACAAGACCGCCTTCTTCCTTGGCAAGCTCCAGGGCAAGGGCAAGGGCCGGGCGGTCAAAGGGGTTTAACACGCTGTTACGGGGTGTGCGCTCCACAGAAGAGCCTAAAGCGGCAGATGGTGCCTCCAGAACAACGGATTTGACGCAGACTATAATATTCAAGGCCATAAAGTTATCCTGAAACACAGCGGGCAATCACCATACGGTGTATTTCGCTGGTTCCCTCATAAATCCTTGTCACACGGGCATCGCGGTAGTATCTCTCCACAGGGTAGGACTTGCTGAAACCGTATCCGCCATGAATCTGGACCGCCATGTCCGCAACAATGCTTGCAGTTTCGGATGCAAAGAGCTTTGCCATTGCAGATTCCTTGGTAAAGGGCGCCCCGTTGTCCTTGAGCCATGATGCCCGCAGAACAAGAAGCCTGGCGGCCTCCACCTGGGTTGCCATGTCTGCAATCATGGAGCCAACAGCCTGGTGCTTGCCTATCAAAACCCCAAACTGGCGGCGTTGATTGGCATAGCGGACAGCTTCCTCAAGGGCAGCCTGGGCAATTCCCACAGCCTGGGCTGCAATGCCAAGCCGTCCTGTATCAAGTGCGGTAAGGCCTATTGCAAGGCCCATTCCCTGGCGGCCCAAAAGGTTTTCCTTGGGTATGGCGCAATCCACAAGCCTTATGGATGAAACAGGGTTGCAGCGCATTCCGGAAAGATCTTCCAACTCTCCTGTGATAAATCCGGGCGTCCCCCTTTGGGCCACCAGAACGCTTATTCCCTTGCGGCCTGCTGCCGGGTCGGTGCGGACAAACATGAGGCAGGTATCGGCCACAGCGCCGTTTGTGACAAAAACCTTGTTGGCGTTTACAAGGTAATGGTCTCCCTGGTCAATGGCCGTGGCCTCAATGGCAGATGCATCCGAGCCTGCATTTGGCTCGGTAAGGCAGAAAGCGCCTATTTTTTCGCCCCTGGCAAGGGGCGGCACAAGGCGCTGCCTCTGCTCATCATTGCCAAAGGTCAAAAGGGGATATACGCAAACGCTGTTGTGCACGGAAACGGCCAGGCCAAGCCCTGCGCATACCCTGGAAAGCTCTTCCACAACAATGGCATAGCTTACCGTATCCATTTGAGCGCCGCCAAGGGAGGATGGAACCTGGATGCCGAAAAAGCCAAGAGGCCCCATCTTGTCCACAACCTCCCAGGGGAAGCGGGCCTGGGCGTCAATGTCTTTTGCAATCGGCGCTATCTCGCGCTCGCAGAAGGCCCGCACCAGGCGTTTTACAGCATGGTGTTTTTCCGAAAAAAAGGGCTCCATATTGCTCAACGATTTAAGGTTAATAAGGGATGCAGACAAAAATGCCGTTTTCAAGCATGAAAATTGTGCCTACCAGAAATCGGCCCGCAAAGCAAAGGGATACTTGGCTTTTAATGCGGAAAATCCCGTATCAATGCTTGTGGGGCAAGGCCCCTGCCGGATGGATATGAATGTGGGTGTGCAGGGCGGAAGAATCGCCCAGATATTTCAGAAGGCCGCTCTCCATGCCATAGAAAACTTCCGTGGTTTGGGAAAGAAACTCGTATTCATGGCTCACAATAAGGCAGGTTTTATCTATGGATTCGAGCAGGTGGGTAATTCTGTGGCTTGTGGCATCATCCAGGCCGGTGGTTGGCTCATCCAAAATCAATATATCCGGGTCCATGGCAAGAACTGTGGCTAAAGCCACCATGCGCTTTTCCCCCCCTGAAAGCCTGTAGGCTACTCGGTCTTTTAATGCCAAGAGGCCAAGTCCTTCAAGGGTGCTTTGGGCAATTTGCCTGGCCTGCTCCTTTGTTTTGCCAAGGTTGAGCGGCCCAAAAGCCACATCCTCAAGCACTGTGGGGGAAAAAAGCTGATCGTCAGCATTTTGAAAAACAAAGCCAATTCTGCGCCGGGCCTTGGCAAAATTTTTTTCTTTCAGCATTTCCTCGCCAAAAAGAAATATTTGGCCGCTTGTGGCTGGCAAAAGCCCCATAATCACATGAAGCAGGGTGGTCTTGCCGGACCCGTTGCTGCCGATAAGCCCCACCTTTTTGCCTTGGTAAATTTCAAGGTTGATGTTTTCCAGAACCTTGCGGCCGCTCGGATAGGAAAAGCAGATATTTTTAAGCTCGATAAGAGGCTGCAATTTATTTTGATGCCTTTTTGGAAAGTGGTTTTTGTTTTGCTCAAGGCAGACTGCCAGGAGCCCAAAATCAGTAAGGCCCCTCTATCCAAACCCCAATCATTGCCATAAAAAACAAAGACAATATGCCAACCCATACCCAGTCAGCCTTGCGGAAGGCAAAGGAATCCAGGCAATGATAAACACCGGAAAAACCCCTGCAAACCATTGCCTGATGAACCCGCCTTGCCCTGGAATGCGCCCTTACAAGAAGCATTCCCGCCAGATAGGAATAGGTTTTGTAGGTGTGGAGATTTGAGGCCGGGGCAAATGAGCGCATTTTGGCAGCCCGCACAAGCTGGCGGTATTCACTTTCAAGCACAAACACATAGCGGTAGGTGAGTAAAAGAAGGTGAACCAGCTTTTCGGGAAAATAAAGGCGATGGGCCGCATGACCCAGAGCGGCCACGCTCATGGTTGAAACAAGAGCCACCATGAAAAGCACAATGGTATTGGCCTTTATTGTGACAAGAGCGGCAAGCTCAATGCCCTGCTTTGATGCAGCAAGGCCCATAATTTTAAAAGCAGGTTCGCCAAAATGGGTGAAAGGCAGAACAAGCCACAAAAAAAGCATGAAGATATTTACAGGAACAAGCCGCCTGGCTACAGTAAAAAGAGGAAGGCAAGACAGGGCAACAAGCCCTGTTGCGCAGCCAAGGGCAAGAAGCGGGGCTGCAAAGGAGCCAGACAGGGCCGTGGCAAAGCAAAGCAGCAGGGCAAAGACAAGCCTCACCCTTGGGTCAATGCGGTGGACAGCCGAATCCCGAAAAGCCAGTTCTTCAGAAATCACTTATTTTCAAGCTCCTTTAGCTTTTTCCTGTACACCAGAAAAACGCCAAGCCCCATAAGCCCAAGAATATAGCCAATTCCTCCAAGAATATCCCGCAGGCCCGGCCCTTTGGTCTGCTGGTCCACCACCATGCGGACAACCGGCTGCAACCTGCTTTCCAGAGCCTTTTCCACAGCATCTTTAACTATTTCGGACAAGACTGCGTCAGAGACATCTCCCTGACCTGCATCCTTTGCAGAAGGTTTTTGCATGTCAGCCTGTTGGGGGGCCTCATCTCCGGCAGAAGTGGAAGAAACGGCCGTGCCAGCCAACTCTCCCTCGCGTATTGTCCAGCTTGATTCATGGCCCGGCCCTGCCTTTACGGTCACAACCAGGTCGCTTTTCAAGGGCACGGGAAAGGCAAACTCCCCTTTTGAATCTGTAAGCCCCGTGACAAGGGTGTTTCCATCCTGGCCGCTGACAGATACCTCGCCGTTTTTCACCGGGCCTGAACCAGAAAATTTGGCCTCAACCCTTATAAGGTCTCCATCCGCCCATGCAAAAACATTAACCCTGTGGGCAAAGGCCGGACCGGCAAGAATCAGCCCTGCAAGGCTGGCAGCAAGAAGTGCTCTTTTAAGCATTTGAAACCTCTTTGGTGGAACAAGCCCTGTTATTTGGACAGCATTGCCGGGTCGACACGCAACAGAAACTGTATGCAAAAAACCGTTACAAGCCCTTCGATGACCATTACAGGCACATGGGCTGCAACAGTAATTACGGCAGCCTGAAAAAATGCCTCCCCGGTGGCGGCAAGGGCTGCTCCGAAAATTATGGCAGCAAGACCCACCGCAAAAAACCCGCAGACAAAGGAACCGGCAATAACAAGCCGGGGTTTTTGAGAGCGGACCGCACCCTTGAAAGCATAATGGCATACTACCGCAGGCAGGGCCATGAGGGTTGTGTTGACTCCAAGGGTTGTAAGCCCGCCGAACTGAAAAAAAACCGCCTGAAGCGCAAGGGCCGTGAAAATTGCAGGAAAGGCGGCCCATCCCAGAAGAAGGCCCACCAGGCCGTTTAAAATAAGGTGAACGCTGGCAAAGCCCATTGGCACATGGATGAGCGAGGCCACAAAAAAGGCTGCCGAGAGAATTCCGGCTCTGGCCATGCTGTCTGCATCCAGTTTTCTTATGCCAATGGCAATGCCTGCTCCGGCGGCTGCCCAACCCACAGCCAGAACGGTCGGCGACAAAATGCCTTCAGATATGTGCATACAACCCGCTGCTTTCAAGTTCGGGGGATATGGACAATCCCTCTGGTGCACAATTATTTTTGTCTGTTAACAAAAAAATTCGCAAACCGCCCTTGCCGCCTTTTTATTGCCATTGTTTAAGAGCATTGGCAATAATGCTTTTACTTGAAAAAAGGGCCTGCCACGAAAAACAAATCTCTGACAGGCCCTTTGCATGGGCAGGTTTTTAAAATTTGTGAAAATAAACCCAGATGACAGCCCCAAGCTCAAGGGGCTTTTCCTCATCACCGTGCTTTACTGTGTAATCCGCCTCATTGAGCGCGGCAAAACCCCACCAGCCCGGCCCTGGCGCAGCATAGGTGAAAACTCCGTTTTCATCGGCCTTCACAACCTGGGTAATCATATAATCATTTATAATCTTTTTGGATTTATCCAGGTTATAATATTCAACTTCAACTTCTGCAAAGGGAACTGCATCGCCGTTCATCTTTACAATGCCCTGAAAAACATTGCCCGCATACAGGCCAAAGGGCCGGGACAAAGGCACAATTTCCGTTTCCAGGCCAAGCTCCTCGTCCCAGCCTTCCTCATCGCCGAATGCCGCCACAACGGTTTTTGTAATATGCTTTATGTAGCAGTCTTCAGCAGGCTCCCAGTAGAGATGAGGCTCCATGACAAAGTTGTAGATGCCGGGCCGGGCAAGGGCAAATGATGTTTTCCAGGCTTGGCCGTCCATCACCTTGGTGGAAACAAGGCTGCTGGTAATATCCTGTTTCCCCCCCTGGCTCATCACAAAGAACTCTTTGGGTAAAACCAGATCCATGCCCACCATTTCAAAGGGATGTGAAAAGGAAAGGGTCAGATCAACACTTCTTTTGTCATCTCCCATCACCATCTGGTTTGATGGAATGACCATACCAAAATGAGCCGAGGCCAAAGTGGCAAAAAGCAAAACCGCCGCAAGAAAAGCTGCAACCAATGACACCTTTTTCATTTTCTGTTCCTTTCTTACAAGTTCTGGCAAAAAAAAATCAAAACCGCTTAACAAGCTTCTGGCCGGTAATTTTGTGCAGGGTTATCGCAATGGCCCTGCCCTTTTCCTTGGGCAAGTGAGGGCAATAAAAAAAGGCCAACCAAAAATGGCTGGCCTTCATGACCTTAAATAATGACACCCAATTTAAAAACAAGCCCAAACTTTGCCGGATGGCTTCTACCATCCATTATCTGTTCAACTTAAACAAAGATAAAAGGACTGTCAAAGGAAAAATTGTCTTGTTCCCGACGGATTATAAAAGGATAAAAAAGATATCCCCTGGAGCCGCCATATTCAAGCCGGAATTTCTGACCTGCGTTTTTTTAAAGCAAAGAAGAAAACGGGTTCATCTGCCTGTGCACAAGGACCAGAACTTCCTCCTGTGGCGCATCCGGATTTATACCGGGGCATTGCCCGGCCATGATGCGCCAGTTGTCAAAGTCCCGCAGAAGGGACGGGATAAAGGGCCATCTCCGGCACATGACAGGCTTTACGGGATGGATACCGCATTTATCGGTAAAAAAAATGCAAAAGCCATCCTCCTTCTGGGCCAGCACAAGGCGCGAGCCTGAAGAGACGCAGTATTTTTTGATGAAATCATGAAAATCCATGCCCACAAAGGCGCTTATTGATGCAATGTCATCGTTTGAAACGAAAGTTCCGCCAAAGCCTTGGCAGCAGTCTCCGCACATCCTGCAAGTAAAAGGCTCTTGAGGGGTCTTGTTTTCCTGCAAATCAGGTTTCAAACTCATTATTATACCTTGCGCCTATAATCCAGAGCGCGCTTTAGGGTAAGCCCGTCCAGATATTGCAGCTCACCGCCTATTGGCACCCCTGAAGCAATGCGTGTGACACTCACCCCTTTTTCGGCGAGCACCCGCGAAAGATAAGAGGCTGTGGCCTCCCCCTCCACGCTTGTGCCGGTGGCAATTACAACCTCGGTTATCCCTCCGGCGGCAATCCGATTCAAAAGCTCGGCAATGCGCAGATTCTCCGGCCCCACTCCATCCATTGGGGCCAAAACCCCCTGAAGGACATGATAACTGCCCGAAAAAGCGCCGGATTTTTCCAGGGCCACCATGTCTGCCGGCTGCTCCACCACGCAAACCAATGAGGAATCGCGGGCCGAATTCCCGCATATATGGCAGGACTGGCCGTCTGCAAGGCCAAAGCAGGTCTGGCACAGGGACATTTTTTCCCTGGCGTCCCTTATGGCATCGGAGAGGGCAAGAGCCTGCTTTTGGGGAGCCTTGAGAATGTGCATGGCAAGCCGCTCGGCGGTTTTCTCCCCAATTCCCGGCAGTCTGGAGAATTCCCTTATAAGTTTCACCAATGTCGGCGGATAATGGCTCATTAACTCCCCTGTACGGAAGGCCGCAAAAGCAACGGCAAGAAACACCCTTCCATCTGGATTTTAAAAAGCAGGCCTTTGAAAAAAAATCAGAAAAGCCCCGGTATATTAAGACCGCCGGTCAGGCTTCCCATCTGCTGGGTGGCCATTTCCTGGCTTTTGGCAAGGGCATCGTTTACGGCAGCAGTTATCATGTCCTGGAGCATTTCCACATCTTCGGGATCCACGACTTCCTTTTCAATATTGATGGAAATAATCTGCTGCTTACCGTTTGCCACAACCCTCACCATGCCGCCGCCCGCAGAGCCTTCAACCGTTTTTTGGGCAAGCTCCTCCTGGAGTTTTTCCATCTTGGCCTGAAGCTGTTGAGCCTGCTTTAAAATGTTGCCCATGCCTTTTTTCATTTTCTATTCCTCCGCTGTCTGGCCGTCTTCTCCGGCAAGCGCTGTTTCCGGCTGGGCCGGTATTTTGTGTTTTACAATGTCAAAAATGTCTCCGTCAAATATCACAATGGCCTCATTTACAAGCGGGTGCTTCAAGGCCTTTTTTTTCCAGGAGTTGTCATCATCCCTGTCAGCAGGCTTTGGCTGCGGGAGCAACTTTAATTCCAATACGGTATCCTGTCCAAAAACAAAAGCGCAGGCATCCTCCAGGGCCTTCTTCCCCGCCAAATCAGTTCCATGCGCTATGGCTGCAAGACTTTCATCCAGCTCGATTACAAAAGTGTTTTCCGAAAAGCTCATGTGGCATTTTTCAAGCTGGAAGCCTAAAGCCGGGTTTGCCTCTTTTAGCTTTTGCAAAAAACTGCCCGCCCCCGGCTTTTTGGGGGAAGATACAGCCTTGTCTTGGGGCCGGGGCGGCGTTATTTCACCAGGCGCGTATTTAACAGTGGCTTGCGGGGGGCTTGGCTCAGCGGGCTTGTTTACGGCAGGGCCGGAGGCTTTTTCCTCTGGCCTGTTATCCTGCTTTACATCAGAAGTCCGGCTTTCTGCAGGCTTGGGCTGTTGAGGCGGCTCAACTTGGGCTTGAGGCTGACAAACGCCGGAAAAAGCCTGTTGGGAAAGTTTTTTTTCAAGCTGGTCAAGGCCCTGGATTATGCTGTCCATGGAAAGGACTGGCGTTAACTCGCAGCAGCGCAGAAGAATGACTTCCAGGGCCAGCCTGGGGTTGGAGGCATACCTCAAGGTTGCCTCCTGCTGCAACAGGCTGTTAA
>JASEHB010000512.1 GCA_030018745.1 Desulfatibacillaceae bacterium
CGCATATCAACAGCCGGGAGGGCAGGCAGTATTTTGCAGCAATGGCCTGCGCTGCAAATTACGCCTGGGCCAACCGTCAGATTCTTCTGCACCAGGTTCGCGAAACCTTTTTGAAAACCCTTTCCATAAACCCCAGAGATTTGGCCATGCATCAGGTTTACGATGTGTGCCACAACATAGCCAAAATGGAAAGGCACACATTAAAAGGCAAAGAGCGCCTTTTGTGCGTCCACCGCAAAGGGGCCACAAGGGCCTTTGGCCCTGGCCGCAGCGAGGTGCCGTCTCCTTACAGGGCTGTGGGCCAGCCCGTGCTTGTTCCCGGCGACATGGGCCGGGAATCCTGGGTGCTCAAGGGAACTGCCGCGGCAATGGAAGCAACTTTTGGCTCCACCTGCCACGGGGCAGGACGCCTTTTGTCTCGCACAGCGGCCAAAAAGGCGAGCCAGGGCCGCGCCATACACAGGGAGCTGGCCGCAAAAGGCATCACCGTGCGGGCCACAGGCAGGGCCACACTGCACGAGGAAATTTCCGAAGCTTACAAGAATGTTGCGGCCGTTGTTAATGTGGTTCACAATGCGGGCCTTTCCACAAAGGTTGCCCGGATTCGCCCCCTTGTGGTGGTCAAGGGATAGCCCTGCATTGGCTTGTGGCCGATAAGGGCAGGGCAATGGGCCATTGGCACGAGGAATCACCAATCAGGTTTAAATTCCCATTCCGCAAAAAATTTTCTTACAACGGCTCCGTCTTCCAAAAACAGCATCAGCCCAATAAAACAGGGGGTTTTAGGGATGTGCAAATCTGCTTGACGAACCTTCAAATTACTTTATAATAAATAGCTTGCCGCACTTTAAGGGGTTGAAAACCAACCGGAAAAAACAGCATTTATCAGGATGGGAAACCATATTTTCCGTTTTCGGGCGGCGCAAGGCAGGCGTGGCCGGACCGGGCAAGGCCCAAAACGGCAACCAGTAAAATCTTATTCAGGAGAAAACCATGATCTGGACAATGCAGAAAGCTTCTTACAGGGCCTTTCACAAGGCATTGAAACTAACCGCTGTGGTGCTGCCTTTTCCCGTTCCGGCGCTTCTTACAGGCCCCGGGAGCGTGAAAACCCTGGCAGCCAACATCAAGGCCAGGGGCATAGACAATGTGCTTGTGGTGACCGACAAGGTTTTGATGGGCCTGAACCTTCTTGACAGCATGTTGAAATCCCTTGCGGAAAACAACATCAAGTACACCATTTTTGATGCCGTTCAGCCCAACCCCACCATTGAAAATGTTGAGGCTGGCAGGAAGGTTTACAAGCAGAAAAAGTGCCAGGCCCTTATCGGTTTTGGCGGCGGCTCGCCCATTGACTGCGCCAAGGCAATTGGCGCAAGGATTAGAAACCCCTATCTTTCCGTGCGCATGATGAAGGGGCTTTTTCGGGTCATCATTCCCATTCCACCGCTTTTCTGCGTTCCCACAACCGCAGGCACAGGCTCGGAGGCCACCATCACGGCGGTCATCACCGATGCCCAGAGCCACGAGAAGTTTGCCATCAACGACATCAAGCTCATTCCCAAAATTGCGGTTCTGGACCCGGAGCTGATGGTTGGCCTTCCCAAGCATATCACCTCCACCACCGGCATGGACGCCCTTACCCATGCGGTGGAGGCCTTCATTGGAATAAACGGCACCAAGTTCACAGATGAAAATGCCCTGGCTGCCACCAAGCTTATTTTCGAAAACCTGGAAAAGGCCTACAAGGATGGCTCGGACCTTGGCGTCCGCACCAATATGGCGGTTGCCTCCTATTATGCGGGCGCAGCCTTCACAAGGGCGGCCGTTGGCTATGTTCACGCAATTGCCCACAACATGGGCGGGCTTTACGGCGTGCCCCACGGGCTGGCAAATGCCATAATACTGCCCTATGTTCTGGAGTTCTGCCGCAAGGAAGCCCAGGGCAAGCTGGCAAAGCTGGCCATTGCCGGTGGTATTGGCAAGCCAGGCGAATCCGAAGAAGCTCTTAGCATCAAGTTCATTGACAAAGTAAAAGCCATGAACAAGGCAATGGACATTCCCACCACCATAAAAGAGCTTAAGAGAAGCGACATTCCTCTCATTGCAAAAAGGGTCATGAAGGAGTCCCATCCCCTTTATCCTGTTCCCAGAATCATGGACCGGCAGGAGTGCGAGGAGCTTGTCAAGAAGCTTCTTCCCTAAACTTGTGAATTCAAGCCCTCCCGGAGCCGCCTTCTTTTTCGGCAGGCGGCTCCGGGCAACGAGGGAATTTTTCAGCAAAAAGGCTCTGCCGGGCATAAATTGCAGCAGCATACGGCCAAAGCCGGGTTTTGTCCGCCTTGACAATTTTGGGGATGCTGTTCTAAAAATGTAATTTATAATCTGCCTGTTGCTTAATTTTTCCGGCAGGGTTGTTTTGACCGGGAAAAAAGCCTTACCGG
>JASEHB010000513.1 GCA_030018745.1 Desulfatibacillaceae bacterium
CCCTTGATGAAATTGCCCAGATGATAGGCCTTGCCGACGAACACAAAAGCGAGCTTGCCCAGATTGAAAAAAGCCTGGCCTACATCCGGGGCAAATTTGAACAGATTGCACAGAGCAAAAAGGAGTTGGATATTCTGGAGCAGGATCTGCTGATTATAAGCAAAAAGCTTGAAAAGCGGGCCGGCGAGCTGAAAAAGGCCGGAAACAAAAAACCCGCAACAACTGGTTAAGAAGACTGCTTCATAAGAAAACCAAGGCGGCCTGCCGCCAAAACTTCAATGGAGAGGCTATGAACTTTGACCTGGACCGCGAGCATACAATGGTTCGGACCCATGTCCGGGAATTCATGGAAAAAGAGGTGGGGCCATTCTGCGAGGAAATGGATTCCACGGACAGTTTTCCCCCAGGACTTTGGAAAAAATTAGGAGAGCTTGGGTTTTTGGGCCTTTCCGTTTCCCAGGAATATGGCGGAGAGGGCATGGACTTTTTTGCCAGCGTGCTGGCTGCCGAGCAGATGGGCCGGGTCAGCCCGGCTGTGGGGCTTTCCTACTGCGCCCATGCAAACCTTTGCGCCCACAACCTGGAGGCAAACGGCAACCCGGAGCAGAAAAGCCGTTATCTGCCGGGTCTTTGCTCCGGAGAGTTGATCGGCTGCATGGGCCTTACCGAGCCGGGGGCTGGCTCGGACGCTGTGGGAATTTCCACAACAGCTCAAAAGGAAGACGATTTTTATATTCTAAATGGAAGCAAAACCTTCATAACCAATGCTCCCATTGCAGATATCGCCCTTGTTTATGCCAAGACGGATGTCTCCAAAGGCTCAAGGGGAATAACCGCCTTTATTGTGGAAAAAGGCACGCCGGGCTTTGGCGTTTCGCGGAAAATCGAAAAAATGGGGCATCACGGCTCTCCAACAGGCGAGCTTTTTTTTGCCAACGCAAAGGTTCCGGCAAAAAGCGTTCTGGGCAAGGTGGATGAAGGTGTGCGGGTGATGATGAATGGGCTGGATGTGGAGCGCATAATTGTTGCAGCCCTTTGCCTGGGCATTGGAACTGCTGCCCTTGAGCTTGCCCTTGACTACAGCCGCAAGCGGGAGCAGTTTGGCAAACCCATCTGCGAGTTTCAGCTCATTAAGGCAAAGCTTGCCAATATGTATGCGGAACTTGAGGCTGCCAGGGGTCTTATCTACCGGGCCTGCGCCCTTGCCCACAAATCCCGCGAGGGCGGCAAGGGTACGGATCTGCACAAGCTGGCAGCCGCGGCGATTCTTTATACAGCAGAAGCCGTATCGCGGGCTGTGGACTCATCTGTGCAGATTCACGGCGGCTACGGCTACACAACAGAATATCCCATAAACCGCTTTTACAGGGACGCCAAACTCTACGAAATAGGCGCAGGCACTTCAGAGGTCCGGCGCATCCTCATCGCCAACGAGCTTATTCGCCGGGGCGTGGGCCAGTGGTAAAGGGGGCTTTTATGGAAATTCTGCCCTACACCAGGGAGCATCTTCTTTTCAGGGAGAGGATAAGGGATTTCTGCCAAAAGGAGGTTGCCCCTCATGTGCAACAATGGGAAAAGGAAGGCATTGTTGATCGCCGGATATGGAAAAAGATGGGAAGCCAGGGCTTTTTATGCACCTGGGCAGCCCCCTGCTACGGAGGCATGGGAGGCGATTTTCTCTATTCCATAATCGCGCTTGAGGAAATGGCCAAAACCAACCATTACGGCCTGGATGCCTTTTTGCACAGCGACATCGTTACTCCTTACATTGCTGCATACGGCAATGATGAGCAGAAGGAAAAATACCTGCCCGGCTGCATAAGCGGCGATATTGTTACGGCTGTAGCCATGACAGAACCGGATGCAGGCAGCGACTTGGCCTCCATGACTCTTACTGCCGAGGAAAGGGAGGGCCTTGTTTGTCTCAACGGGGTCAAAACCTTCATTTCCAACGGGCTTTCCTGCGATCTGGTGGTTACTGCGGCCAGAGACCCCCATTGTCCAAACAGGCACGCTGCTGTTTCCCTTTATCTTGTGGAAAGCGGTTTTGAAGGCTTTTCAAGGGGCAGGGGGGCGAAAAAGCTTGGGGTTCACAGCCAGGATACTGCGGAGCTATACTATCAGAGCTGCAAGGTACCCCTTCAAAACCTGCTTGGCAAAAAAGGGGCAGGGTTTGCAATGCTCATGGAAAAGCTTGCCCAGGAGCGCCTGCTTGTGGCGGTTCTGGCGGCCTGCAAGGCCAGGTTCGCCCTTGAGCAGACCATTGAGATCTTAAAACAGGAATCCAAAGGTCCCTTGTCCCAGGCCCAGTCTTTCGCCCTTGTGGAGATGAGCACCGAGGTGGAATTGGGCAGGGTATTCGTGGAAAGGCTGGTGCTTGAGCACATGGCAGGCAAAGACATAACCGCAAGGGTCTGCATGGCGAAATACTGG
>JASEHB010000514.1 GCA_030018745.1 Desulfatibacillaceae bacterium
ATAATCGGCAACAGCCGCATCATAGGCATAAACCGCCCGCTGCTCCGGCAGGGTGTGGCAATAATCCTTGCCGACAATTTTTTTGGCGCGGGCTATAAATTGGGCGCAATCTGTCATTGCCTTTAACCTTGGTTGGGGGAAATGCCCACGAAAAATTGCTCAAAACCTGCTTTACTCACCTGTCTATTTTTCCAGGCAGAATAAATGGATAATGGCCCCCTTTAAGCCGGGCAGTCAAAAAACGCTCCATTTTGCGCAGGGCAAGAAAGCTCCTCCATATAAGCTTGTCCGAGCGGTAGTATGCGCTCACCTCCTTTAAGGTGACGGGCCGACTCAAGGGCAGTCTGCCATTTAACACCTCAAGGGCGGCATCCAATAAAAAAGGGAGCTTCTCCTTTTGCAGGTTTGCGGCAATGTCCACAAAAACCCGGCGCGGGTCATAGTAGCGGGTCATAACCTCATCCAAAAAAAAGAACCTCACAGGCGGGCGCAGAAAAAAAGGCACAGCCTGCAAAAGAAGCTCCGGATTCATTGTTTCAACGCGGTTTATGCGAAAAAGCGGCGTGCTGGTGTCCAGAAAAAGCGGCTCGCTGTCAATATCTCCGCCCGAAAAGGCCCAGTTGGAAAGCTGGCCGTCCACCCCAAGCTCCAAAGCCGGAGTGTTAAGGGCATTGAACTCCCACACTTTGCAAAGAGAATTTGCAACCTTTTGCACAAGCTTTTTTGCCAGGGGCCTTTCAAGTTTTTTTAGCATTGCATTGCAAAAATGCTCTTTGGCCAAAAGCTGTTGGGCAATGTAAAGGGCAACCGGCCTGCCGGGGATTTCGATGACTGCCGTGGCGCTTGGGGGCAGAGACAACCCTGCCTGCTCCAGATAATTGCAGTATTTGAAATAATTTTCCTCGTACTGGCAGGCTGTTGCAGTGTCTTTAAAAAGGGGCATTCTTTTGAAGGCAAGGCCGGGCATTTGGTCAATGGCAAAAATGCATGAAACCTCGCCATAGCCCAGAACCTGCGCCGGAATGGTCGAAAGCTCCGGCCTGATGGTGTTCAGGCCCTCCTCAAAGCGGGTTAAAAGCCCTCTATCCAGTTTAATTTGGCCTTCCGTCAGACCGGTCCGCATTATTTTAACCTCTGGTTCAGGGCTTCAATTATTTAAGGCCAAGAAGCTCTTTTGCATTATCTGCAAAAATGCGCTGCATAAGGCTTTTATCCTTTTTGCAGGCCTTTTCAACAATGCGGATGGCGGTTTTCTGGGAGCCGAAGGGCCAGTCCGAAGCAAAGAGCACCCTTTCCGGGCCAAAGGCCTTTACAAGCGCCCTAACGGTTTCCGGCGGCTGAATGGATGTATCCACCCAGACATTTTTAAACGAAACAAGCTCATCAATTACCTGCCTCACATCGTAAAGGCCCGCATGCCCTGCAACAAAGCGGGCTTTAGGAAAGGCGGCCACAAGTTTTTTGGCGTACTCCACCTTTCCGTATTCGGGTACCTGGGGTGTATTTTGCAAGCTTGGATAATACCAGTGAACACCGCAATGGAAAAGAACTGGCTTGTTTGCCGCAACAGCAATTTCCACAGCAGCAAAGGTATCAGGGTCAGTCAAGGGTTTTTGCTGCAAAATGGAGTGGAGCTTTACCCCTGCTGCACCCTGGCGCAAATCGTCTTCCAGAAGACCGGCAAAGTTTTTCTGCCCAAAATCCGGGCTGGCAAAGGCGATAATCCGGGGGCTATTTTTGGCGGCAGAAAGCAAATCCGCGGATTTCACGGCAGGGGCAATGGGCATGCATACCGTGTGCGATACGCCGTTTTCCTGCATGGAGTTTAGCAGGTTCTCCAGGCTGGCGCAGCGGCTCCGGGCCTGATCCGCCCTGGCCACCACCCGCCAAGCAAGCCGGGCAAGGGCGTTTCCGGCAAAAGATCGCCTGTGCAGCAGCATTTCGCTTATCAGAACAAGGTCAAAGAAGCGGGGCTTTTTCAGCCCAGTGCTGCCAATAATTTTTGCACCCTGCGGGTTGAGCACATCCCCAAGGTGTGCGTGGGCATCCACAATGGCGTTCATTTTTCCTTTGCCTTTGCATCAGGAGTAAAAGTTTGCGGCAACAACAAGGGCCTTGTCGAGCCGCTCAATAACCCAGTCAACCTGGTCAAGCTCCATTATTAAAGGCGGCAGGAGCTGGCACACAGACTTGTCGTTGTTGGCATAGACCATCAGAAGATCATTCTGATAGGCAGCCAGGCTCATGAGCGGCCCAAGTGAATCATCGCAGAATTTCAGCCCCATGAAAAGCCCAAGCTGGTTAAGGCCCAAAAGTATGGAGTGGCGGGTGACAAGCTGGCCTATGCCCTGGGCAAATTTTTTGGCAAGCTCGTTGACATGGTTAAGAAAAGCGGGTTGCGAGCTGATTTCAAGAACCTTTTGGG
>JASEHB010000515.1 GCA_030018745.1 Desulfatibacillaceae bacterium
CAAGGGGGCTTATGGGGCGCAAAAACTGAAGCATGGGGTTGATGATTGCATTGGCCGGAAACCACCAGCCCATGAGAATGCCAAGGGGAATGCCTGCAAGCACGGCAAGGTAAAACCCCACCGTGACCCGAAACAGGCTTGCCACAGCGTGCCTGATGAGCGAGCCATCTGCAACAAGCTCCACGCCGGTTAAAAAAACAGGCCAGGGGCCGGGGAGAATCGCCTCGGAAATATCCAGAAAACTGGTGGCGCCTGCCCATAGAAGGATGGCCGCTGCAAATCCCGCATAGGGGAAAAAGCCTCTCATGGCGCGCCGCTCTCCTGGTCCTTTCTTGCTGCAAGGGCTTCAAACTGCTGCTCGGCCTGCTCCTTGAGCTGCGCACCTGAAGCGGCCAGGGGGCCGTCCCAGGCGCCAATAACCTTCCGGGCAAGGCCGATGATGCCCCGCGAAGCCGCGCTGCCCGGATGTTTGAGCAAAAGCACCTCGCGCCTTTTGGCAGACTGGCGCACAATGTCATCATAAAAAATAAAGCCAAAGAAATCCGGCTCCAGGCAAAGGCCCTGGCGGATTGTTGCATCAAGCCTGTCCAAAATGGAAAGCTCCTGGGGGCTGTCGCCCATGTTGAAAACAATGCGGGGCCGATAGCGGGCCAGGGCCTTTTCCACGCGGGCAGCCAGGGTCTGGTCGTGGCGGGCAATCAAATCAAAAAGCCCGCGAACCGTTATCGGGGCCTCGCCTGGGGCCACAGGCCTGCCTATGCGCTCCACAACATCCGCCAGAACAGCCGGATAGGGCCGGACCATGCCCGATACTGCCCGGAAGGCAAAGTTTCTCAAAAACATGACCGCATTCATTATGGCAGGCGTTTCAAAGGTGGTGATGATTATTCCATAAGGGGCCATGCCAAAAAAGTTGAGGCTGTTAAAGGATGTGCCAGCCCCAAGGTCCAGAATCACAAAGCGCTGCTTGAGGGACTTTATGCCCTGCATGAGGGTTCTGCGCTGGTCGTGGGTGATGTTGGCGGTGAATGCGCTGGACCCGTCCCCAGGGATGAAGGAAAGGCCGTCAACACTTGTGGGCACAGCCAGCTCCTGCAAGCTTTTTTCGCCATCGGCCTTTAAAAAGTCGCCTATGCCCGGATATTTGTTGGGAACGCCAAGGCAGGTGTAAAGGTTGGAGCCGCCCAGATCCAGATCCACAGCAACCGTGGAATGGCCCAGCTTGGCAAGGGCAATGCAAAGGTTGGCGCAAAGCAGGGTCTTGCCCACTCCGCCCTTGCCGCTTGCAATAGGTATTATCGTGGTGCTTTCCATGAATATCCCGCTCCCGGCAAAGCCTTTACAAGGCCTTTAGCCCATTATTTTCTCAATTATTCCGCCAAGCAGAACCTCATCCACAACCTTGTCCACCACCCCGCTTTCAATGGCGTGCGCCGTGAGGTTGGGGTACACGCAGCACTGGGCGTCCTGGGCCAGGGTTACACCCCGGACCTTGCGGATTTCGTTGAAACCGGCAGTCCCGTCCATCCCAAGCCCGGTCAAAAGAACGCCTATGGCGCTGTTGCCAAAAACGCTGGCCGCAGAGGCAAAAAGGTGGTCAAGGGGCGAAAAAACCTTTTCGGAAAGCCTTATGGAAGGCTCCCCCTTGCTGTTTTTCACAACCTCCACGCAGTTTTCATTGGACCCTATGTAGCAGACCCCCTGCTCCAGAACCTTGCCGTCTTCTGCCACTTCCACCTTCCAGGGAACATGCTCGTTGAATTCCCGCACAAAGCTGCCCAGAATGCGGGGGGAAATTTCCTGAACCACAAGGGCGCAGGCCGGGACAGTTGGCGGAAGCTGGGACATGAGCCGAATGACCGTGTTGGGGCCGGAAAGGGAGGTGCCCACAGCCACAAGATATTCCAGGGGGATGAATCCATAGAGGGTGTTGAGGCGCTTTTCCTTGTTCCAGGTTTTTTTGAGCCACACCCGGCGCACATTTTCCAGATTAACCGTGCGCGCAACCCTTATGCGGTCAATAAGGGCCTGCCGGGAAGAATCTATGTCAACGGAAACAGCCCCCGAAGGCTTTGGCACAAAGTCAACAACACCAAGCCGCAGGGCTTCAAAGGTCACCCTGCCGTCATTTGTGAGCGAGCTTAAAACCACAATGGGAGTTGGGCACTCAATCATTATGTGCTTTGTGGCCATTATGCCGTTCATCACGGGCATATCAATGTCCAGGGTAATCACATCGGGCTTCAGTTCCTTTATTTTTTTAAGCGCATCCAATCCATTATGGGCCATGCCAACCACTTCAACCCCGCTATCCTGTTCAAGGACACGCGCCACGGCCTTGCGCATGAAGGCCGTATCGTCCACTATGAGCACCCGTATTTTACGGGCCGGGTCTTCCTGCAAAAGTTGCATGGG
>JASEHB010000516.1 GCA_030018745.1 Desulfatibacillaceae bacterium
ATGAAGAAGAAAACAGCAATTATCAGCCACGAAAAACACGAAAAGCACGAAAAAAGACAAAGCGGCCAACTTATCGCCTTGCCTGCAAAAGCAGCAATCCCCGCAAAAGGCCGTCATTGGCGTTTCAACTGCGCTCGCAAGCCTTAAATTTTCAACCCTTCAAACCGCCCTGCTCGTTTGTGGTTTTATTTTCTCCCAAATGCGAAGGCCCTGTTCCCTGCCCAAAGCTCCTTGACTTAAAAGGGGCTTTGGCACAAACTTCAAAGCTGGTCGGCCTTTTTTTGGGGCCTCAAATCATAACCTCCTTTGGGCAAACTGTTACAAGGGCCTTTTTCTTGAGCAATACAGCTTCAAAGCCTTTTTCTGCCGCACTTATGGGCAAAAGCCCCGCAAGGCCCCTTTTTGCCCTTGCGTTCATGGGCCTTGTGCTTTTTGTGGCCCTGGTGCTGGACCTGGCGGCAGGCTCGGTTTTCATAAGCCCGGCCAGGTTGTGGGAAATTCTTCTGGGCAGGCAGACAGACCAGCCGGGCATGGCGCAGATAGTGTGGCTTTTCAGAATGCCAAGGCTTGTCACGGCAGCCCTTGCCGGGGCGGCGCTGGGCCTTGCCGGGCTTATGATGCAGACACTTTTCCGCAACCCCCTTGCAGACCCCTTCATCCTGGGCATAAGCGCAGGCGCAGGCCTTGGGGTGGCGTTGGCGGTCATGGCTTCCGGGCTTTTGTTCGGGGGCGCGGTTTTTTCCGGTTACAGTCTGGCAGGCGGCCTTGCCCTGGCAGCGGCCTCATCAGTCGGGGCAGCCGCAGTCTTCGGGCTTGTGCTCTTTGTCTCGCGCTTTGTGGCAAACAACATGACCCTGCTCATCCTGGGGCTTCTTTTTGGCTATGCTGCTGCGGCTCTTGTGAGCGTGCTCATGCACTTTTCCCTTGAAAGCGGCCTTTCAGCCTATATCCGCTGGACCTTTGGCAGCTTTGGCGGAGTTACCTGGTCACAGATGAAGGTTTTTGCACCCCTTGTGGCAGCCTGCCTTTTTGGGGCAATCTTTCTTGTGAAGCCTTTAAACGCCCTGCTTTTGGGCGCGGATTATGCCAAAACCCTTGGGGCCAATGTGAATGCGGCAAGAACAGGCATAATACTGTGCTCATCCGTGCTGGCAGGCGTGGTCACAGCCTTTTGCGGCCCCATAGGTTTTGTGGGTGTTGCAGCCCCCCACCTTGCCAGGGGGGTTATGGGAATTTCGGACCACCGCCTGCTTGTGCCGGGCGTGATGCTTGCAGGGGCCGCCATGACGGTTTTTGCAGACATGGTTGCCCAGCTGCCGGGCCAGGATGCCGTGCTGCCGGTCAATGCGGTTACTGCGCTTTTGGGCGCTCCGGTGGTTATTGTGGTTATTTTGCGGGGCAAATATGCCCTTACCAGCTTTGAATAGATTTGCCTGCCATGACCAACGCGGCCTTAAAATCAACGGCAATCCCCAATGCAGGCCCCGCCCTTTTGGCCCAGGGCCTTGCCATAGGCTACAAAAAGGCGGCCCCCATTGCAGAAAATCTTGACTGCGCACTGCACCTTGGCGAGCTTGTATGCCTGGTGGGGGTCAATGGCGCCGGCAAGTCCACGCTTTTAAGAACTTTGGCTGGAATGCAGCCCCCGCTAAAAGGCAGCGTGCTGCTTTCAGGCGAGGATATCCGCAGAATTGAGCCTGCAAAAAGGGCCAGAAAGCTTGCTGTGGTGCTCACCCAAAAAGGCGCGCCCGGCGTGATGAGCGCCTTTGACTTGGCGGCTTTGGGCCGTCATCCCCACACGGGCTGGCTGGGCGGGCTTACAAAGCAGGATAAGGCTGTTGTCGCCCGCTGCCTTGAGCAGACAGGCGCGCTGCCCCTTGCCGGGCGGCTGGTGTTTGAGCTTTCGGACGGCGAGCGCCAGAAGGTGATGATAGCGCGGGCGCTTGCCCAGGACCCGGAAGTCCTTGTGCTTGATGAGCCGACCGCATTTGTGGACCTTCCCCGGCGGGTGGAGCTTATGGGCCTTTTGAGGGGCCTTGCCCACGGGCAGAACATGGCTGTGATCTGCTCCACCCATGATCTTGAGATTGCCCTTGCCCATGCCGACAGCTTCTGGCTAATGGAAAAAGGCGGCGGATTTTCAACCGGCGCGCCGGAGGACTTGGTGCTTTCCGGCAGCCTGGAGAGGGCCTTTGCAGCACCGGGGGTTAACTTCGACCGGATTTCGGGCAGCTTTGCCGTGGCCCGCAAGCCCGGCAGGCCCGTGGCCCTTGTGGGCGAACCCGGAAGTGAGGCCCTGCTCTGGACCCAAAAGGCCCTTGTGAGGGCAGGCTTTGCCGTTAAAGAGAGCCAGGACCTGGCCCCTGTGAAGATTTTTGTCAAAAACGAAAATGGGAGGCCCCTCTGGCT
>JASEHB010000517.1 GCA_030018745.1 Desulfatibacillaceae bacterium
TGACGGAACCACAAATTACGCGCATCATATACCGATTTTTGCTGTGAGCATTGCCTTTGCCCACAGGGGCCAAACCCTTTACGGCCTGGTGTTAAACCCTGTAAGCGGCGAGCTTTTTTCTGCTGCAAAGGGGGGCGGGGCTTACAAGAACAATGCCCCAATAAGGGTTTCAGACATTGACAGAGTTTTTGAAAGCCTTCTGGTTACAGGCTTTCCCTACGATCTGGCAACACGCATGGAAGGGCTTATGGCCCGTTTGACCAGAGTGCTGGGGGCAAGCCAGGGGGTGAGGCGGCTGGGATCTGCCGCTCTTGACCTTTGCTTTGTTGCTGCCGGAAGGTTTGAAGGCTTTTGGGAGGAGAACCTCCATCCCTGGGATACTGCCGCAGGCGCGCTCATTTTAACCGAGGCGGGCGGCAGGGTTACGGATTTTGCCCAGGGGCAATGGACTCCATTTGACAGACAGATACTGGCCACAAACGGGCGGATTCATGGTGAGCTTGCCCGCCTGCTGGCCTAAAGGGCGGTTTTTTTTGTTTAAAAAGACTTTTTTATGGCAAAAGAAAGACTTTTTAAGGCGCGGAAACTGCCCACAGGAGATGATTTCATGACAGGATGGGGTTTTGGCAGACTTGGCTGCCAGGCTACACCAGGATGTTTCGGCCACTATAATCCGGCGCACCATATCTGCTCCGGCCACTGCGGGGTAAGAATTGCCTGCTGTGTGGAAACCCAGAAGGATGAGCTGGTGGAGTATCTTGAGGATATGCTGGAGCTTTCCAGCCACAAGTCCGTGGAGCAGTAGCCTCAATCAGGGCTGCTGCGCTGCTGGGCGCGTGTTTGCTTTTTAAATGAAGGAGTTGTTTTTTTTGCCTGCCTGCCGCTTTGGCGGAAAGCAGGCTTTTTTATTCCAGAGCCTGCAAAACAACTTCCAGGGGATGAAGAATCCTTTCATCAGGCGGGCCGTCTTTTTCTGTGGGACCTGCCATAAGGCCTTCCATAAGGCCCATCATGCAGCCGGTGCAGCCTGCTGTTATTATTGGGGCTTTCTTGCGCCGGATTCGGCTGGCATAATCAGCGCCTATCTTCCGCGAAATATCGTAATGCCGTATGTTGAAGCTGCCGCCATGACCGCAGCAGGAGACCTCTTGCGGGGCATTTACTATGTTGACCCCCGGTATGGAGGCAAGCAGGAGCCTGGGGCCGTCCGTGGCGGCCTTTGAAAAACGCTGGTGACAGGGCCTGTGGTGCCAGATGTCAAGGGGCGGATCAAAGCCTTTTGAATTGCGGATAATTTCAGGAAGGCAGGATTTTTGAAGGAAAAAATCCGCTGCATCCTGATGAAGCCTTGCAATCTGCACGGCCCTGGCGTGCAGGGGGGAGTTTTCCGGAAAAAGCCCTGGCCAGGATTGAATGAAGCTGCCGCAGGTGGCGCAGGTGGTCACAATGCTGCAAAGCCCCCTGTCTGCAAAAAGCTCTATGTTGGCGGCTGCGCTCTTTGCAGCCGCTTCCAAATCTCCGGCTGCAAAGGCCGCCATGCCGCAGCATTCCTGCTCTTTTGGAACATAAACAGCCAGTCCGCATTTTTTTGCCAGGGACAGAAAGGCTTTTGCGCTGTCATCAAAAATGTGGTTTGCCCCGCATCCGGCAAAATAGCCCACAGCGCCGGGTTTGGGATGCTGCATATTTTTTATGAAGGCGGATTCCAAAAAAGGTTTTTCATTCAATTTGGGCGCCACCCTGCGCCTTGTAAACCATGTTGCCGGAAAGCGCAGAAAAAGCCCTGGCGATTTATCAGAGCTTCTTCCCATAAGCTGGCGGGCAAGACGGGCGGCCCCGCGAAGCGCCTTTGACCCCTTGCCCTGGCTTGTGAGGGCCTCCACCTGGAGCTTTACAAGGGTTTTTGGCCCAAGCTCTTCAAGCCCCTTTGTCCGCAAGGCGGCAATGCTTGCAAGGGTCGGCACCTTTGCTGTGCATATATCCTGGCAGGCCCCGCACAAAAGGCAGCGGCCTAAAGCCTGCTCAAGCCTTTTTGCCTGCTCTGCGCCCGGGGTTTGCCGGTAATGGGCAATCAGCGCCATTTTGCCGCGCGCCGTGTCTCCTTCAAGCCCGGTTTGGGCAAACACGGGGCAAACGCTCATGCACTGGCCGCAGCGCACGCATTTTTTTGCATTTTCCCCCAAAAGGGCAGGGCGCAAAAGGGGGCTGTTGTTGTCCTGTTTCATCCGGGTGCCATTTCCGGGCATGGGCCAATAAGGGTAAAACAAAAAACAGATATTCATAGCGCGAAAAGCAAGGCTCCACAAGACCGCTCTTGACAGTTGCCGTTCATTGCCGGTTTTATCAGTCCGGTGTTGACAGGGGCAGGCTTGGCCATGCTATTAGCCGGAAGGACTTTTTTGGG
>JASEHB010000518.1 GCA_030018745.1 Desulfatibacillaceae bacterium
GGGCCTCGTTTTTGCCCACATTCTGGCCTTCTTCAAAGTTTATGGCCTTTATGGTGCCGCTCACAGGTGCGGCCAGGGCGTTTTGCATTTTCATGGCTTCAAGGGTTACAACCGTTTCCCCTTCCTTGACGACATCGCCCACCTTCTTTTCCCATTTCACCACCATGCCGGGCATGGGGGCCTCAAGGGGAGTGCCATCTACGGATGCAGCCTTGGGGGCTTCCTTGGAAGCGGCCCTTGAGGCCGGGGCTGCCGGGCGGGCGGCAGCGGGCTGGGCAACGCTTCTCACAACAGGCGCCCCTCCAACTTCCTCCACATCCACAGCAAAGTATTCGCCGTCCACAAACACATTGAATTCCCGCGCACCAGGGCTTTTTTCCGGTGCGGCCTTTTTGGGTTTTTCCACAAGCAGGCCGGCCTTGGCCTTTTTGACAATATCTTCCTTCTTCTTCACATCTTCCAGGGTGATTGGCTTGACATCCTCTGGCACGGCTTCCTTGCCGTACTTCCAGCGCAGAAAGCGTTTTCCGGTAACAGGGTAGATGGCGTAAAGAATGACATCGTCAATGTCCTTGGCAAGGCCCTTGGTATCCTGCTTTGCCTGCTCAAGCTCCGGCTCAAGAATTGCGCCGGGCCGCACGGTTATGGGCTTTTCGCCGCGCTCGTAGCCTTTGAGGGCTTTTTTCTGCACTTCCGGGTTGATGGGCGCAGGGGTTTTGCCGTAGAGGCCAAAGCACATTCCCTTAACCTGGTCGGTTATCATGCGGTAGGACTCTTCGGGAGTGTCGTTTAGCACATTCATAACCGTCTGCACGCCCACAATCTGGCTGGTGGGTGTAACCAGGGGCACCTGGCCCAGATCCTTGCGGACCTTGGGCAGCATCTCAAACACCTCGTCAATGCGATCAATGGCGTCCATCTCCCGGAGCTGATTCACAAGGTTGGAGAGCATTCCGCCGGGGGTCTGGTGCAAAAGCACATTGGTGTCAATGATGGACATCTTTGTGTCATCAAGCAGATGCCGGTATTTTGGCATGACCTGCTTTTCGAGGATTTCGTCAATTTTGGCCAGAAGCTCAATGTCAAAGCCCGTATCCCGGCTGGTGCCAAGAAGAGCCATGACAAGAGGCTCGATGGCCGGGTGCGAGGTGCGGAAGGCATAGGGCGCAAGGCAGGTGTCCAGAATATCCACCCCAGCTTCAATGGCTTTTAGCTGCGACATCTGGGCCATGCCGGAAGTGAAATGGCTGTGCAGGTGGATGGGTGCCTTGCAGGTATCCTTGAGTGCCCTGATGAGCTTGAAGGCATCATAGGGAGCGATAAGCCCGGCCATGTCTTTCACGCAGATGGTGTCTGCGCCCATGGCCTCAAGCTCTTTGGCCTTGTTGATGTAGTATTCAAGGTTATAGACCTCGCCGCCCAGGCGCGGTTCGGTAAGGGAATAGCAGATGCAGCCCTGAAAATGCTTGCCGCATTTTTTTATGACCGGGACCACGGTTTCAAAGTTGCGGTAGTCGTTCAAGGCGTCAAAGGTGCGGAAGATATCCATGCCGTTTTCTGCTGCCCTCTCCACAAACACGGCGGAAACATCATCTGCATAATTGCGGTAGCCCACCAGGTTCTGGCCCCGCAGAAGCATGGAAAAGGGGGTTTTCTTGAAATATTTTTTTAAAACCCGCAGCCGCTCCCAGGGGTCTTCGTTGAGAAATCTGTGCATGGTGTCAAAGGTTGCGCCGCCCCAGGTCTCCACGGCCCAGAAGCCCACCTCGTCCATAAGCTCTGCCACGGGAATCATGTCCTCGGTGCGGCCCCTTGTTGCAAAAAGGCTCTGGTGGCCGTCCCGCAGGCTCAAGTCCTCAATTTTTACAGGGTTTTTGGCCTTGGGCCTGTCCTTTTTATAATTGACCTCTCCTGCCGACAGATGATGATGATCACTCATTATGGTTTCTCCTGAAATTTGCCCTTTTATGGAATAAGGTGTGGCACCTTAAAATATGCGCCTGAAAAAAAACGCCCTTATCGTAACAAGCCGCCCGATGAGCGCAATGCCCGAAGCTGCATGAGGGTCCGCATGGACATGGCATCCTGCCGCCCGGAAAAACCCCAGTTGTTTTGGGGGCTTTGGCGCGGGGCGACCTGATTGGAAGCAAGGGCCTCCTCCTCCTGCCTTATGTATGCAAAAACGCCGCTTATGGCTGCTGCTGCCTTTTTCTTGTCCATTGCTGCCCTCCTTTTACATGGGAATGTTGCCATGCTTTTTGGGTGGCCGCATTTCGCGCTTGGTGCAAAGGGCCTCAAGGGCCTCAATGAGCCTGGGCCTTGTTTCGCTTGGCACGATAACAGCATCAATGTAGCCCCTGCTGGCAGCAACATAGGGGTTGGAAAAGAGCTTCTCGTATTC
>JASEHB010000519.1 GCA_030018745.1 Desulfatibacillaceae bacterium
TAACAAAGCCCAAAATCATTGTGGCAGGCCCGGAGTTTGCAGAGCAGGTGATGAGCCTTATTGACGAGCTTCCCTCTGTGCAAAAAATCCTTGTGGCAGGCGGCAAGGTCCCCAAAGGTGCAATCCCTTACGAGAGGGCTGTTTCCCACCCGGATGCCTCCACACCCAAGGGCCGCTTCATCCTTGGGGCCTCACCCTACACTTCCGGCACCACGGGCATACCCAAAAGCGTTAACTTGAATGACGGATTGAGCCTTCTCTTTGACGAAACAGCCGCCAAACCGGATGCAGACCTTGCCGAATATGTGCGCCTGCTCTTTGCCATGCTCAATGGCTCCTTTCACCTTAACCTGCACAAAATTCAGAATCCCCGCTCCCTTGTGGTGACGCCCCTTTACCATGCAGGGACCATTGCCGGGCTTCTGCCCATGATCTTTGGCGGCACCCTGGTGCTCATGAGCCGCTTTGATCCGGAAAAGGTGCTTGCCACAATCGAAAAGGAGCGCATCTCCTGGGCCTTTCTGGTGCCCACAATGCTCCGGCGCATCCTTGCCCTGCCTGAAAATGTCAAAAGCCGCTACGACCTTTCCTCCATGAAGTCGCTCATCAGCGCGGCAGCCCCCTGCCCTGCCAGCCTCAAGGAACAGGCCAACGAGTTCTTCATGGCGCGGGGGGCGGACAGCCCTGTGGTTCACGAGTTCTACGGGTCCAGCGAAACCATGATGGTGAGCGTGCTCTCCCCGGCAGATTACAAGGCAAAGCCCCGGCGGCTCCACAGCGTGGGCAGGCCCCGCTGCGGCGACATGGTGATTGTTGACCCTGAAAGCGGCAGGCAACTTGCTGTTGGCGAGCAGGGCGCGGTTTGCGTGCGCACCATAAGCACCCTGGTGCTCAATTACGGAAGCGGCAGCGAGGATTTGCTCAAGGGGGCATTCCACAAGGTGGGGGGCAAGGCCTACTACAATGATGGAGTTGTGGGATACCAGGATGAGGACGGCTTTTTGTATCTCACAGACCGCATCAAGGACATGGTCATTTCCGGCGGCGTGAATGTTTTTCCAGGCGAGGTGGAAAAGGCCCTGATGACCCACCCCGCTGTGGCTGATGTGGCGGTTTTCGGGATTCCGGACCCGGACCTGGGCGAGGTGATGAGGGCGGAGATACAACTAACCCCCGGTAAAACCCTCACCGAAGAAGAGGCACTTTTGTATTGCAAGGAAAAAGGCCTTTACGGCTTTAAACTGCCCAAACAGATAGGCTTTGCAGAAAAACTGCCAAGAAGGGATGACGGCAAGCTCATCAAGAGGGAGCTGAAGGAAAAATTCTGGAAAGAGGCCTGATGAGAATGAGTTTTGCCTCTTTGATAAGGCAGGTTTTGCTGTCGGCCCGCCAAATAGCAAGCAGGGAACAGGCAAAAACCTGCCAGCCAGAGCCAAAAACATGAGCAATCAACCAACCAGGCCTTTTCGCCGCCTGCTGTTTGCCATGACACTTGTTGCAGCCGGGCTGCTTGCCGCCCTTGTACTGCTGGAGCTTTCCGCCAGGCTGGGCCTTTGGCGAATGCCCGCCCCTGGCTATGACGCCGGACAAAGCGCTCAAGACATAGCCCGCAACCGGGCCATTAACCAAGAAAACCAGGCCAGGGCCGCAAACCACCCCTTTGGATTTAACGATTCGGCGAGAAGCAGGGAAAAAACGCCCGGCATAACAAAAAGGATTGCTGTGCTGGGAGATTCCTTTGTTTGGGGGGACGGCCTTGCCTACGGGCAGGCATGGCCCAAAAAACTGGAGAGCCTTTTTGCAGGGCCAATGCCCCACCTGGAGGTTTTAAGCTGGGGCAGACAGGGCTGGTCCACGGCTGATGAGCTGGCGTTTTTGCAGGAACACGGCTCCAGGTTCGACATTGATCTGCTGATTGTGGGCTTTGTTACAAATGACCCTGACTTGGGAAACGAAAACCTTAAAAGCATTGACTGGCACAGGATACTGGGAAGATCCGCCCGGCTTTTCCCGGGCCTTGCAAGCCTTTTGGAAAACCGGCTCAACAATTTTCTCTATGCACGCCTGCTTACTGGCTGGGGGTATGCGGCCTGGGAGCAGAACCTTTATTCCCCCAAGAATCTTGCGGACTATCAGGCTCTCTTAAAGGACTTCAAAAATACCTGCCAGGAACTGAATCTGCCCCTGCTTTTTGTGCTCACTCCAACCAGCCACGAGCCTTACTATGGCCAATTGATTGACAAGGCCATTCCCCTCTTTGAGACAGAAGGCATTGATTATCTTAATCTTTATCCGGCAGCAGCAAAAAAGTTTGGGGGATTTCCCCTTGAAGCCCTGCGCGCAAACCCTGCCAATCCTCACCCCGGCCCTGTCCTGACAGAGTTTTTCAGCCAGGAGGT
>JASEHB010000520.1:0-1774 GCA_030018745.1 Desulfatibacillaceae bacterium
GCGTCCCCAAGGGGATTCGAACCCCTGTCGCCGGCGTGAAAGGCCGGTGTCCTGGACCGGGCTAGACGATGGGGACTTCTTTTTCTTCTTGCTGGTGGGCCGTGCTGGATTCGAACCAGCGACTCTCTGCTTAAAAGGCAGATACTCTACCAAACTGAGTTAACGGCCCCTCGAACCTGGAGCTAATAACACCCGCCAAAGGGCCTGTCAATCATAAATGAGCTTTTATCTGCGCTATTTTGCAAAAAGCCGTAAAAGCTGTTTATGGCCTTATTTTCCGCTTCCATTGGCTGCAAAAACAGGCTGCGCGTCAGCAGGCGCAAATCCTTCTGCTTTGCGGCAAAAGCCTTGCTGCCAGTGGCTTATCCGCCTGTTTGCCTGCATTTGGCCTTCCGGCTCAATCTTATGGCCAAAACGCTTCCAAAACAGCTTCTGCACTTAAAAAACCAGCCAGCCCCGCACTCTAAACAGCCTGGCAAAACCTTGCCTGCTGGCAGCGCCTTTGCGCACAGAAACATCCGCAGCCTGCCAGAAGCAGACCCGACATAAATCATCAGACAGCCCGCAAGTCAAGATATTCCGGCGGATTTGGCCAAATTTGTTTTTTGGCAAAACCGGCCCAATCCGGATTGCCCGGCAGGCCGGGTTTGCGCCCTGACAAGGCAGGCAAGGCTTTTGACAGGCGTCTGTTATTTTACTCCCTGCCAAAGACAGCCGGGGCGTCTTTTAAAAGAGGCCGCCCTGCGCCAGGGGCCGCAACCCCTGGAGCGTCCGTTCAAGGCAATTCACCCTGGCCCGCCAGCCCAAATTTCAAGGCTTTCACAGCCCGGCCATTGTAAGCAGCTTATGGATGTAGTCATCTTTCTGGTCATATTGAAATAGAATGTGTCGCTTTTCAAAGTCTTCCAGGGTAAGCCCTTCCCCCCACCAGGCGATCTGGTTGTAGGGAGTATTGGAGATGATAAATGATTCAAGAACAACAGAGGCATCGCCCAGACGCTTTTCAATTTCCTTTATGGTTTGAAAAAAGCGGATTTTGGGGTCTTTGAGGCCATCCACATTGCGCAGGCCTTTGGGGTCCACAAAGTTGATCTGCTGGTCATTGTTTTTGACAATCCAAAGGATGAAATCCGGGTAGAAGTTGCCTGCCTCAAAAAAACCTATCCCGCTGCCCCTGCTCCTGTTGCGCAGAAGATAAAGCTCTTTTCCTTTGAATTTTAGCTCGTTGGCCTCATAGAATTTCTTCAGGCCGAGCACAAAATCCCGCTCGCCCTCATTCAGGGGCGTCGGCCTTACCTCTATGCTCCCGTTTTTCACAAAAAGGAGGGGGCGATAAAGGTGCTGCCCGAACATGACCGAAAGGAACCCCTGGTATTCAAAATCGTTGAATGCCCCGCTCTTTATCATGTCCCGCAGCTCTTCAAGCTTGGTAACAATGTCATCTTGAGATCTTTTGATGGAGCAGATGTATTCATCAAAGAAATTGGGATCAGACTCATCCAGCACCCGATATTCCAGGTGCTGGTTTTCCCATTGGGATTTATGATGCCTGTAATACCGGTCGCAATATTTTTTGAGCAGGGAGACGGCAATTTCCTGCCATTGGCGGACCTGGCCAAAGGAGCGCAGGTCCATTTCCTCATCTGGAATCAGAAGCTGGTACCAATCGCGATTTTCCAAAAGAGCCACGATATCTTGGGGAGAAAGGTTCAGGTTGTAATATTCCCTCTGGTTTTTGAATTCCTGCATGGACATGGATGCCATCTATTTTTCC
>JASEHB010000520.1:1784-2387 GCA_030018745.1 Desulfatibacillaceae bacterium
GGCATCCATGTCCATGAAGGCAAGGTGCATTTCTTTGAAGTGATTTTCTTTTTTCTCTGCCTCTGTTAGCGGTGTTTGGCCTTTGTTGCTGGCCATTGCCTGTATTTTGGGATACCAGTCCAAAACCAGAGGATATTTTTTAAGAAGGGCGTCCGGCAGCCCCAGGCAGGGTTTGGGGCCTTTCTCCTTGAATTTGAACTCATCTGGCAGGCGGACGATTTTGAGCTTCTGGGTCCCAAGGTTTTTTATCACCGGCAGAACAATATCAATGAGATCCTTTTCTGGAGAAAGCCCTTCATCTTCCAGGTACTCGTTGAACTGGCGCATATATTCAGCGCGGATTCCGAAAATGTTCAAGGTCTCAACTTTTTCAATATCCTTGGGGGCCAAAGCATCAGATATGCTGCGCGTGCGCTTGAGGCAGAAATCCTTGCCTTTAAGGCGCACGCCGCGGCCAAACAACTGGATGATCTGCGAGCCTTCCGTTTTGCCAATGTTCATAAGCCCCATTGTGGAAACCCGCCAGCTCGACCAGCCTTCTGAAAACTTTTTTGCCCCTATCAGAATGTTTATTTCCGATTTTTTTTCGTTGAGCTTCCTGAA
>JASEHB010000521.1 GCA_030018745.1 Desulfatibacillaceae bacterium
CAGCCTTTTTTAAGCAGGGGAAAAAGCTATGAGCGAGCGGTTTTTGGTGGAAAAGGACAAGGGCGTTTCCCGCGTGATACTGAACCGTCCTGACAAGCGCAACATAATGGACGGGACTTTTTTTAATGATCTGCTTGAAATTTTTCCGGCCCTGGACAAGGACCCGGATGTGCGCTGCATTGTTGTTTCAGGCGCAGGCAAAAGCTTTACTGCCGGGCTTGATCTCACCTGGGCCGGCGCTCTTCTGGCAGGCGGAGTGGGCGCAGATGCCCGCGAGGCCATGCGCCAGTCAGTCAAGGACCTCCAGGAGAGCATGAGCGTCATCGAGCGCTGCAAAAAGCCCGTCATTGCAGCAGTTCACAGCCACTGCATAGGCGGCGGCATGGACATGATCTGCGCCTGCGATATACGCCTTGCAAGCGCGGATGCGGTTTTTAGCGTGCGGGAAACCCGCCTTGCCATAATTGCTGATCTGGGTACCCTTCAGCGGCTGCCCCACATAGTGGGCCAGGGCTGGACAAGGGAGCTTGCCCTCACCGGGCGGGATTTTACCGCAGATGAGGCTCTGAAAATGGGCCTTGTTACAAGGGTTCTGCCAGACAAGCAGGCCCTGGATGTAGAGGCGGCCAAACTGGCGGAGCAGATAGCGGCTCTGGCCCCCCTTACCGTGCAGGGGGTAAAAGGCGTGCTCAATTTCAGCCGGGATAACGGGGTGTATTCCGGGCTGGACTTTGTTGCCCAGAAAAACGCTGCCCAGCTTCCTTCCGAAGACCTCATGGAGGCTGTTACAGCCTTTATGGAGAGGCGTCCACCTGTTTTCAAGGGCAAATAAAAAGGTATCTGCTCCGGGGAAAGCCGCTTTCAATCAGGCTGGTTTCCCCGGAGCTTTTTTCTGCGGCAGCTTTGCATCCGCCTGACGCATATACACAGGCATAAGGCTTTGGGCCGTACCGGCCTGCCCTTTGTCCAGGGCATCATAGGCCAAAGCTGCGGCTGCACCGGCCTTTATGAGGCAGCAGGCAGCAGGGGCCATAAGGGCTTTTTCGCCAAGCCTTTCCAAAAGCAGTTTCCGGTATCTTAATGCGCCTTCACCCACAAAAACCGCTGGTCCGGCAATTTGTTCCAGCCATTGCTCCGGGGTCAGGGCCATTTCCTGGTTAAGGGCAAGGGGTAATCCGCTTTCCGTGTCATAACGGGCTGCAAAAACCTGGCCCCTTTTTGCATCAAGGGCGGCCCACACGCTGCGCCTGCAAAAGGGCAGATTTGCCGCCAGGGCGGCCAGGGGCGATATTCCCACAAGAGGCTTTTGCGCGGCCAGGGCAAGGCCCTTGGCTGTGGCAATGCCTATGCGAAGACCCGTAAAGGAGCCAGGCCCGCGGGTGACGGCAATGGCCTCCATATCAACAAGAGCCATGTTGCAGTATTCAAGGGCAAGGCTTACGGCAGGCAGCAGCTTTGCCGCATGGGTGCGCCCCATGCCGCCGGTAATTTCCGCCAGCACCCTTTCCCGCGTAACCACCCCAACGCCAAAGGTGTTGGAGCAGGTATCCAGAATTAAAACAGCCATCCGCGCTTTTCCTGCAAAGTTTTATCTCAAGGCGCTACGGCCCGCACGCCAGGGCATCTTCAAAAATTTTTTGCCCGGCCCCATTGCTGCTGTCAACAGCCATACTATTAGGCAGTAATTGCTTTTTTTACAAGACCGGCCTTTTTCTGCTAAAAGCTTTTTGCATAACCGATTTTAAAGCCTTTGAGAAAGAATCCTTAAATATGGTTGATAAAAAAAAGACAAGGCCCCATTTTGCGCGCCGCTTTTCAAAGACTGTGCGGGGGCATAAAAAAAGCGTGCCTTTGCCTGGCCCAAAAATAAAGGCTGAAGCTGATCCACGGCTTGCCAGGGTTTTTGATGAAATCGGTGTTCCGCAGCAGGGCAAGTTTACTCCCGACCCTTTCCAGTTGGAGGCTGTTGAGGCGGTGGCCCATTTTGACTGCCTTGTCACAGCCCCCACAGGATCGGGCAAGACATGGATTGCAGTTGAGGCTGCAAAGCGCGTGGTGCAAAAGGGCGGCAGGGTCTGGTATGCCTCGCCCCTCAAGGCCTTGAGCAATGCAAAGCATTTGGAGTTTGGCAGAATATTCGGGCCTGAAAATGTTGGCATTGTAACCGGCGACCGCAAGGAAAATTCAGACGCTGCCGTTATTGTTGGCACAACCGAAATTTTGAGAAACCGCCTTTACGACTGCATGTATGAGGGCGTTGACCTGAATGCAGACCTTGTGGTGCTTGATGAGGCCCATTACCTTGCAGATAAGCAGCGGGGAGTGGTGTGGGAGGAGACAATCATTTACCTGCCGGTCAGGGTGCCGCTTCTTCTTTTGT
>JASEHB010000522.1 GCA_030018745.1 Desulfatibacillaceae bacterium
CAGCGGAAAGGGCGCTCTATCATCCGCTTCTGGAGGACATATCCATTTCCGGAGCGCGGGGCGTTCTGGTGAACATCACCTGCGGCAGCGACCTGACAATGGCGGAGATGACTGCGGCCTCCGACAGGATTTTCGAGGAAGCAGGAGAAGACGCGGAAATCATCTGGGGCGCTGTCATGGACGACAGCATAGGCAACGAGTTGAGAGTGACCCTGATTGCCACGGGCATAGGCGACACCCGCCAGAAGATGCCCCGCTGCAATACCGGAGGTGTGGATGAAAAGGCCTCCGCCTTTGCTTCCGGCAGGGACGCCGCCCCCACCAGAGGCGTTGTGCGCGATATTGGCCCTGAAGATGTGCAGGGGGGCGATGACTGGGATATGCCCACCTACATACGCCGCAAAAAAAAGGTTGTGGGCGAAACCCACCGCAAT
This sequence comes from Desulfatibacillaceae bacterium, assembly GCA_030018745.1. Taxonomy (GTDB): domain Bacteria; phylum Desulfobacterota; class Desulfobacteria; order Desulfobacterales; family Desulfatibacillaceae; genus JAGVAW01. The sequence continues at coordinate 435 of JASEHB010000522.1, forward strand.
GTGCACCGGGGCGTTGTGGACTGCGATGATTTGGACACGCCCACATTTTTAAGAAAGCCTGCCGACTAAAAAGGCAAGGGGAAAAAGCTTTTGGCCCCCCAAAGAAAAAAAGCCCGAAAAGCTCCTTGCCAAAACGGGGCCATAATAAAAAGCCGGGCCGGGCGCATATCCGTGGCCCTGGTTTACCCCAACAGATATTCTGTTGGCATGAGCAGCCTGGGGTTTCAGACCCTTTACAGGCTGTTCAATGAAATGGAGGAAGTTGCCTGCGAGCGCGTTTTTGTGCCGGAAAAGGGCGGCCCGCCCCGCTCAACTGAAACAGGTACACCGCTTGCAGCCTTTGACATTGCAGCCTTTTCGCTGTCCTTTGAAAGCGACTATCCATCTGTCCTCACCCTTCTGGATTTGGGAGGCATCCCCATCCCCTCCGTCAAGCGGGATGCCTCCCACCCCCTCATAATGGCAGGGGGGGTTGCCTGCTTTTTGAACCCGGAACCCCTTGCAGATTTTGTTGACCTCTTTTTATTGGGCGAGGCCGAGGCAAACCTTGTTGGGCTGATGAGCCTCTTTGACCCCAAAGCCAGCCGGGAGGACTTTCTCCGCAAGGCCGCCCAAACCGTGAAAGGGGCCTATGTTCCGCGCTTTTATTCGCCCTCCTACAATGCGGACAAAACCCTGGCGGCCTTTATGCCAAAAGAGGCAATGCCCAAAAAGGTGCTGCGGGCTGCTGCATCCGGCATAGAAAGCTTTGCAACCGAATCCTGCCTTTACGCAGAGGGCACAGCATTTCATGACACCCACCTTGTGGAGGTCTCGCGGGGCTGCCCCCATGCCTGCCGCTTCTGCTGCACAGGCTACATTTACCGGCCTGTGCGCTTTCGGCCTTATGAAATGCTTTGTAGCCAGATGGAAAAGGGCGCGGCCCTTGCCGACCATGTGGGGCTTTTGGGGGCTGCGGTTTCGGACCACCCGGATCTGGACAGGTTGTGCGCCTTTGCCCTGGAGAGGGGCATAAGGCTTTCCTTTTCATCCTTCCGTGCAGATGCCCTCACCCAGACAAGAATTGACGCCATTGCTTCGGGCAATGTTAAAACCGCCACCCTTGCCCCGGATGCAGGCAGCGCCCGTATGCGAAAGATAATAAGAAAAGGCATTGAAGAAGACGACATACTTGATGCAGCCCAAAGGCTCATTGCTGCCGGGCTTATGAACCTGAAGCTCTATTTCATGGCGGGACTTCCCTTTGAGCAGGATGGCGATGTGGCGGCCATAATTGAGCTTACCAAAAAAATTAGGGAGCGCTTTCTGGAGCAAAGCCGCCCAAAGGGCCGCATAGGGCGCATTCAGGTGAGCATAAACAGCTTTGTGCCAAAGCCCTGGACACCCTTTCAGTGGGCTGCAATGGAGGCCCCTGCCTTGCTCAAGGCAAAAATCCGGCTCCTTAAAAAGGAGCTGGCAAGCCTGCCCAATGTCAGCGTTTCTGTTGACGACCCCAAAAAAGCCTGGCTCCAGGCCCTCTTTGCCCGTGGAGACAGGCGGGTGGGCCAGCTTCTTCTTGAAAATCTGGCCAACCAGGGCAACTGGCCCCAAACCTTCAAGGCAAGCCAGGTTGATCCGGATTTTTTTGTTCTGCGCGCCAGGGGCCAAAACGAGCTTTTCCCCTGGGATTTCATTGATCAGGGCACGCCCAAATCCCTTTTGCAAAAAGAATGGGAAAAGGCCAAAAAAACTGCTTTGGAAAATCCATAGCACCTGCCGGGAAAATCCCTTCCCCTCCCAAAGACCACCGCATTTGAAAAAAGGAATTTGTTGGCCCCTTTTCCTGACGAGTCGCCAGGCCGTCATGGGCCTTCAGGCTTTGCATCCGGATCAAAATGACGGTTCTTGTTTTTTTGAGCAATCTGCTTTTTTTTCGTGCTTTTCGTGTTTTTCGTGGTTCAAACA
>JASEHB010000523.1 GCA_030018745.1 Desulfatibacillaceae bacterium
GTTATGTTTCTTCTTTATCTGGATGATTCCGGCTCTGTGTCCGACAAGGCTCAAAATTTCTTTGTTTTAGGAGGATTCTGCATTTCGGAGCATAGTGTGCAGTGGCTTTCCAGACAAATGGATGAGCTTGCAAAACAGATTTGGCCTGAAAATCCAAAAGGCGTTGAATTCCATGCTGCTGAAATGTTCAGCGGCAGGAAAATGCCGTGGACTCGCTTCAGTAAGCCCGACAGAATTAACCTTATCCGTAGTGCCTTGAATATTCTCAAAAAAGCCAATTCAGAAACAGTCCTTTTTGCCTGCGCAATACACAAGGAATCCTTCCCTGCCCACGACCCCTACGAAAAATCCTTTGAGGATTTGTGCAGCAGGTTTTCCATCTATTTAAGCCATTTTTTTCACGACAAAGACAAGGAAACCCAGCGGGGAATAATTATTCTGGATGAATCGTCATACGAGCAAAAACTTCAAAAACACACCCTGCGATTTATGGCTCATGGCACCCAATGGGGGCAACTGAAGGATATCATAGAAGTCCCCATGTTCGTGGATTCAAAGGCCAGCCGTGGCATACAGATGGCAGACTTGGTAGCGTATTCTGTTTTTAGGTATTATAATGCCGATGATATGTCATATTTTAGATGTATTGAAAATCGTTTTCATAAAGATAAAGGGGTGTTTCACGGATTGGCGCACAAGGAATTGAAACGAAATGACTGCACCTGCCCTGCGTGCCTTTCAAGAAATTTTAATTTTCATCCTCCGCAGTAACTGGCAGACAAAAAAGCGCGGGGACCTTTTTTGGCTTGCCCTGCGCTTTTGTTGCCTGAAACGGCTGCCTGTTAACGAGTCGGCTTGTTAATAAGAAGGGGCGGGGACGGATTTTTAACCGTTTTTGCTCCTTTGTTTTTTGTCAGGTCTTTGCTAAAATTCCGGCATGGGAGACATTCCGCAAAAAAAGTTCTGGATTTTAACCGCCTTAATTTTTGCGGCAGGCCTTGCCCTGCGGCTGCTTGCTGCATCGAGCTTTCTTGAGCACGATGAAATCTGGTCAATTCTTCATATTGCCAAGTTTAATCTGGAAAGCTTTTTTGACATACTCCGCCTTAACCATGACAACAACCACATCATCAACACCCTGTACCTTGTATGGGTGGGGCAGACTTCCACATGGATAAGCTACCGCATCCTGTCCCTTGCAGCAGGGGCGGGCGTGCTTGTGCTCATGGGCTGCATCGCAGCAGCTCAATCCCGCAAGGCTGCTCTCTATGCCTTGCTTTGCGGAGCGTTCTCCTTTCCCCTCATTACCTATTCAGCCCAGGCACGCGGCTACAGCCTTGCCTCGTTTTTTGCCCTGGCGGCCTTCATTCTGGCAGAAGGGGCCGAAAAAAAGCACCAGGGAGGGAGCGCCGCAAAGCCGCACCAGCCCAACCCATTGAGAGCCGCCCTTTTTGGAGTTACGGTTGTTCTGGGCTTTTTGTCGCACATGACCTTTTTGTTTGTTTACCTTGCCTTGCTGGCGTGGATGGCGTTTCGCGCAATCCGCTCCATGCCGCTAAAGCGCCCGGCCATGCTGTCAATATTGGCCTTTCATGGCCTGCCCCTTGTTTTTTTGATATTTTTTTATCTGTTTTATGCTTCCCATCTTGCATTCGGCGGTGCTCCCTACGCATCACTGATGGGTGCCATAAAGGACCTGGCAATCCTTGCAACCGGAGCCCCGGCATCTTTATGGAGCAAGGCTCTTGGGATTATTGCAATTACAGCAGTATTGCTGTCTGGCCTGATCCTGCTCCACAGGCAAAAGGACGACTGCCTTGTTTTCTTTCTAGTTCTGTTTTTTGCTGCCCCTGGATTGGCGATTCTTGCTATTGGTCATGAGTTTTTATACTGGCGGTATTTTCTGGTTCTGTTTCCCTTTTTTTATCTTCTTTTTGCGTTTGTCCTGACCTGGGCAGGTGGTTTTTCACGCTTTTTCAGGGCCGTAGCCCTTGTGCTTACAGGCCTTTATCTGGCCGGACAAATCATTTTAATTTCTGATTCTTTAGGAAAAAGAGATAATAACCATGCTGCGGCCATGGAATATTTGGCTCTAAAAACAAACGGGCCAGAGGTGGTTTATGGCGGGATGCCCGAATTACTTGTTTTGCGCTATGGTTTTTTTTGGACCACGGTTCTTAAACCCCAAAAGAGGTTTGCCTTTGTCAAGCACCAGATGCTGGAACAGGATCCGCCGGAATGGTTTGTAGTGGAGACAAGCCCTTCAAACAAGGCCCTTCCTGCTGAACTGACGCTTCCAGGCGGCCATTGGTATCAGCAGCAGGCCCTTTTTCCAAGAAACAGGTTTTCAGGAGACATAGCGGTTTATAAAAG
>JASEHB010000022.1 GCA_030018745.1 Desulfatibacillaceae bacterium
TTTGCCGGATTTTCTAGCCCAACCTACGATTCCAAAAGTTTGGGGGAGGGGATGTGGAGAAGTGGGCTTTTATTTTAAAAAAGCCCTCTGTCCCGCAACGAATTTTCAGGTTTTGCAATTTCCCTGTTTTTTTCAGACCTTTCTGGCGCCCACCAGCTTGGCAAAATGCTCAAATGAGCGGTCGAATGTGGTCTCTGCATCCGCCGGAAAGCAGCATGCCGGAAGCTGGCGGCTTTTCAGATGATATTGCAGGCAGTCGCAGCAGATTCCCTTACGGGAGCATGGGTCATAGGTGCAGTTGCAGCGCTTTAAATTTCTCTCCTTGTGGCATTCCATCAAGTCTTTCTCCTTACAGCTTTTTTTGCTGTACAAAATTGCCCGAAGCCTTGGGCAAAATCAATTCTGCATTGAGCAGGCCCGGACGGCAAGCCTTATTAAAAACATTAAACTCACTTTAACTGACCGTTTTTAAGCAGGTGCAAAAGGGCGGCTTCAAGATTTGGATAATCAAATTCAAAACCGTTTTCAAGCAGGTTATGGGCAACAGCCCGCTGGCTGCCTAACAGCACTCCTGCAAATTCCCCCAAAAAAAGGCGCAGGGCAAAGGATGGTGCAGGCAGTATTGCCGGGCGGCCAAGTACCTTGCCCAGGGTTTTGGTAAGCTGGCGGTTTGTAACCGGCTCTGCACAGAAGTTGAAAACCCCGGAAAGGTTGTTATCAGCAAGAATAAATTCCATTGCCTTTGCAAGGTCATCTTCGCATATCCACGAAAACCATTGCCTGCCGCTGCCCAAAGGCCCACCTATACCCAGCGAAAAAGGCCTTTTCATCTGGGCAAGCGCTCCGCCGCTGGCGCCAAGCACCACGCCAAAGCGGGCAATGGCAACTCTGACCCCCTTGTCGGCAGCTTTCTGGGCCTGCTCCTCCCAGTCATGGCAGACCTTTGCCAGAAAGTCCTTGCTTCCATTAGGGGAATCTTCTGTCAAAATCTCATCCTTGCAAGGCCCATAATAGCCTGTGGCGGATGTGCTTATAAGAGTGTGGCCAGGGCCGGATGGCAGGGCATCAACAAGGTTTGCGGTGGTTTTGATGCGTGAGTTGTAAATGAGCTTTTTGTAAGAGGGGTTCCAGCGCCTGAAAATGCTTGCTCCGGCCAAGTTGATGGCTGCATCCTGGTTCGACAAAGCTTTTTGCCATTGGCCCGGCAAAGTGGTGTCTGCGCTTATGTAGGAATAGTCGCCGCTTGTTTTTGGGGCTGCTGGCGGCAGATCCACGGCAGTCACATGGTGGCCTTCTTCAAGAAAACGCCGGGTTAGCAAACGGCCCACAAAGCCCAGGCCGCCGGTAATAAGCACGCGCATGGAATTTCCTCTGTTACGCCTGCGGGTCAAGGCCCGGCGATTTGCTTAAGCTGTTTTTTTCAGGGCTTTTTGAGCAAAAGGTGTTCTGCCCTTTATATTCCTTGCCCTGCAAGGGGAAAGGCAGCCTTGCTAAAAAAAGCAAAACGCCGACCCCCCTTTAAAGAAGCCGGCGCTTGAAACAGGGCGCTTGATAAAAGGCTTGCCGCAAAGGGCTGCCCCATAAGGCTTATTCAATAGTCATCAGCACCTGGCCGGTGTCCACCTTGTCATCGGTCTTTACCTTTATGGATTTGACCGTGCCTGCCGCAGGGGCTGAAATGGGATTTTCCATTTTCATGGCTTCAAGAATCAGCACTTCCTGGTCTTCGCTGACAGCATCGCCTTCCTTGACCAGGACTTTAAGAATGGTGCCCGGCATAGGGGCCTGAACTTCTGTGCTCATGTTGTCCTCCGTGTGGGCAAATTGGCTTATGGGGGAAACAGCTTAAAAACAACTCGCCATGTTTAAAAAAATGCATCCCCCCTGTCAAGCACAAAGCACGAGAGCAAAAAGGCCTGCCCATCTTCAAATCCGGGCAACAGGCTCCCCCCTTTGGCTAAAGGGCTTTTTTGCCATCTGCTGCAATGGTAAAGCGCCAGGCGCAGAACCATTCCTCCGGGTGGGAATCCGGCGGACAGCCTATGCACTCTGTTTCAATGCGCGGGTCAATGGCCTTTGCAAAGGACGGATATTCGGCCATGCCGCCGGACTTGCAGGGATAATCATCAAGGCCCTTTCTTTTGCGGGCCGCCTGAACCCGGCACTCATTCATGTAAAAGGCAAGGGAGTTTTGGCTCTCACGCACAGTTGCCTGGGTGTTTACAAGCGCATAAAGGCGGAAGTTCAAGGCCTGTTCAAGCCCTTTAAGGCCGGGGTTTTCTCCAAGGTTCAAAAAACGGCGGATGGAATGGGCCTCCATTGGCGAAAACCTTGTCCAGCAGGTATCGTTGGCGCGCTTGGCGTCAAACATCCCCTGTGTAAACTCCGCAGCCTGAAACCAGACCCCGTCATTGGCAAGCCAGTTCACGGCCACAGCGCGGGCCAGATCGAGCTTCTTTGGCCTTTCAAGGGCTGCAAGGGCGTTTGGGATGGAATCTGTCTGGCCGAAATTAAGAACCTGGGCTAGGCGCTTCATTTGAATGGCAAGGCTCTTGTCCCTTGCATTGAAAAGGTTTTCCAGAGCCTTTTCCATGCCGAACTGATGAATGCTCTCGGCAAACCAAAGCCCGTAATGAACCACTATCCTGTGGAAAAGGTCCATTATAAAGGCGTCAAGCTCTTTGTCGTTTAGGCTCTGTATGTTTTTTTGCGTTGAGTGATGGAGCATTTCTTTGCCTGGCTCCCGGCGTTTAAGGCTCGTAGCTGCAAAGGGGTTCTTCGGCCATGTAGTCGCCGGTTTTTTCATAGGCCCTGGCCCGGCACCCGCCGCACACCCGCTTGTACTGGCATTTTCCGCACTTGCCCTTGAGTGCGGAAAAATCCCGCAGATTGTTGAAGATTTCCGATTCCTTCCAGATTTGATCAAAGGGCTGTTTTGTAACATTCCCGCAGTCCAGATCCAGAAAGCCGCAGGGCTGAACCCTTCCCACATGGGAGATGAAGCAAAAGCCGGTTCCTGCAAGGCATCCACGGGTAACGGCGTCAAGGCCGTGGGTCTGAAAGGTTACGGTTTTGCCTTCCTCTTTTGCCCGCTGGCGCAGAATTCTGTAATAATGGGGCGCGCAGGTGGCCTTGAGTTGAAGGGGAAGCTGACCGGCCTGGTCGTAAAACCAGTTTAGGGTTTCCTCGTACTGGGTTGCACTTATTTCCTGATCCAGTATGTACTTGCCCCTGCCTGTGGGAACCAGCAGAAAAATGTGATGTGCAACAGCCCCAAGTTTAACGGCAAGGTTCTGGATTGCCTCAATATCGCCAAGGTTCTGCTGGGTTATGGTTGTGTTTATCTGAAAATCCAGGCCTGCCTTTTTTGCGTTTTCAATGCCTTTCAAGGCCCCTTCAAAAGCGCCTTCAACCCCCCGGAAGCGGTCGTGAATTTTGGCACCTGCTCCGTCCAAACTTATGCTTATGCGTGCTATTCCGGCATCTTTGAGCTTTTTTGCCGCCGACTCCGTGACAAGGGTTCCATTGGGGGCCATTACCATACGAAGGCCCTTTTGGGTGCCGTAGCGGGCAATATCGAAAATATCGGGCCGAAGCAGAGGCTCGCCGCCCGTTAAAATCACGATGGGCTTTCCTGTGGCTGCAATTTCATCTAAAAGCTTGAAACAGGCTTCTGAAGAAAGCTCGCCCGCATAAGGCCCCATGTGGGCTGCTGCCCGGCAGTGGACACAGGCCAGGTTGCAGTTGCGGGTCACCTCCCAGGCCACAAGGCGCGGGCCAGTATCCTTTTCCGGATGTCCTCCCGGATGTCCGCCTATATTTCCGCCGGGATGTCCACCCGGATGTCCTTTGGACTCATGGTGAGGCATTAAAAACTCCTTTTTGGATATTTTTTGATACGGCTTAAGGCAAAAAGATTAAAAATAAAGGAAGCATACCATTCTGAAAATATGGCTGAATTTTCTGCCGACCCTGGGGCAGGGGGATTATCCTTCTGGCCCTGATGCAAAATTGAGCGGATGAAGCAAGCTCCGCCGGAGCCTGAACCAGCGGCTGCCTGGGCAGGCAGGGGAAGCTTGCCGCCATCCCCTTGGGAGTCTTCATCTGCCCCAAAGAAAAGCCTGTAGCCAGCAAGGCCAAAATCCTGGGCAAATACCTGATAAAGTGGTTCATCCCCAATCACATAGGTTTTGTAGGGGTCCTGGGTGAACTGGGTCTGGGGGCCGCTTTGCTGGCCAAAGTAGCCGGGGGCAACGCCCACAACTGCAAGTATGCCGTCCGGGTCCGGGGTTACGGTTACGCTTGTGTAGTCAAATGCCACATCTCCGCTGGCATAAAGCGTAACAGCAAAGGTGTTTCCCCTTACAGGTGTTGGGGAGTATTCCGGCACGCCCGACCATATGAAGGAGAAGCTGCCCGGCCCGGCGCTTGTTATAACCGAACCCGCGGCAGCAGGGTTCAAATCCGTGAGCAGTGGGGCGATGCGCGGCGGGCCTTCAATCATCCGGGCCGCGTCCCTGGCCGCCGAAGCCCTGTCTGCGTCCAGAAAGGTGAGGTTTCCGTCAGAGTTCACCATGCAGTAGCCAAATTCCCGCCCCTGAAAGGGAAAGGAAAAGCCCCCCGGAAACTCGTAGATGACGCTGTCGTCATCAGTAAGGTCGGAAAGCGGATCAGGCCCTGTTCCCGGCGGGGGGTTGTTGGATACAAGGTTGATGTCCTGCCTGTTATCGCCCGCCTCAACAAGAAGAATCACCTTCTGGGTTGGGTCATCAACAGCCGGGTCGCCCGACTCGTTTTGCGCGTTGTAGTAATCCCTGGGAAAATCCATGAACCAGAGGTTGAAAGGGCCTATGGAGCTGCCGCCGTAAAAGGTGGTGCCCAAAGTCTCCATGTAAACCTCGTAATGGCCCGGCTCCAGAAAGGGCAGTTCGTAGCGGCCAAAACCCTGCTTGAGAAAGTCGGCAATGCAGGCCACCCGGTGGCCGTGAATTATCTGCCAATTTCCGTTTATATCCTCCTCCACCTTCTGGGCAACAACAACAGCCCCGTGAAAGGGCAGCAGGCTTCTGCGGAAAGTGCCCCCGGTAATCCTTCCTGTCGTTGCGTTGGAGTTCTGGTCAGGGTAAAGCCAGGAGAACCAGGCCCTGTCGTCCGGCTTGGGGTCAGGCGTGGCCTCGGTATAGTAGATGGGGTACATCACCGGTGTATCCTGCCTGCGGTTGCTGTTATAGAGGGGGGTGTGATCCAGGCCCAGCATGTGGCCTATTTCGTGGGTGATTGTCTGGGCAAAGGCCGCACTTGAGGCCTTTGTGCCGTTTAGCACAATAAAGCCGCAGGTGTAGAAGCCGTTTTCATCTGCAAAAAGGGGCGAGGCAAAGCCCAGCACGCTGTTTTTTGCGCCAAGGCCTTTAACATCTTCCACAATGGAGCCGTCATGGTCGAAAATTATCACCATGCCCGAATATGGCTCGTAGAGATATGGCCTGTAGTTGGCGACTGTTATATCCTGGCCAAGCAGGCCTGCATACTCCACCGGCAGGGATGAAGTTTCGATGCTCGTCCAGCGGGCAAAGGCCTGGGCCACCATTGCGCGGGCCTGCTCGTTGGTAAAAGCGCCCAAAGGCCCAGGGTCAACCCTGTAGCGCAGGGGGCTTTGGCTGTCCCATCGCTCAAATCGGCCATTGCCTATTACGCCAAGCGGGCCTCCGGCAAAAACGCTGGCAGCAAAAAAAAGCCAGAAAAAAGCTGACATCCAGCTCAAGGCAGGCGCTTTAGGAAAGGGCTTTGACATGATTTTTACGGAGCGATCTCAATAAGAAAGCTGATGCGATCAAAAAGGGCGTCAAGGGGTATGGGGCCTTGGTAGAGGGGCGCCCAGTCCAGATTAGAATTGTTGAGTCCGTTGACAGCCCCAGGTGAGCCATCGGGCATATCCGTAATAAGGAAAACCCCCTGGCCCATGCCCACAGAGCTTGTCAGCCCGCTGTCGCTTATTGGGTGCAAAAAAAGCAGGTAGCTTGACCCCGGCCTGTAAGGGGGCTGCCCGCCCTTTTTTGCATCAGGCGCGCCCGGAAAAAAACTCTCACAAAAGGAAATCTCCTGCCCTGCCTCCGCCCCCTTTAGCCCGGTTTCCACGGCAAATGTTGTTTTAATGGCGCTAAAGCCCTCTTTTTGGCTGTCAACCTTTTCAAAGCCAATGCAGCGGCCTGCAAAAATAAGCCCGGCAGAGCGGGTCATCTCTTCCATGTCCATTATCTGCACCTGGCTGGCATGGGCAGGTAAGGCCCCCCCAATCAGAAGCAGGACAAAAAGCAGGCAGAAAAAAGAGAAAGGCTTCATGGTATTTTCTTCAAGAAAAAATTTGTCTAAAAAGCCAAAAAAGTGTTTTTTGCATTATTTTTGGCATATTCCATTGGTAAAAAGGGCTTTATTCAAAAATGCCCAAATGCCTGCCCAGGGCCTTTTTATCGTCCTCAAGAATCTCGGTGAAGCGCACACCCACTTCCCAAAAATTCTCGCCAGCCTGCTCGCAGCGCACAACCTCGCCCTTGGCAGGGTATGGAATGGTGCTCACAGCCACATAGAGCCGCCGTTTTCTGGCCTCCGGGTCCCAGTCTGCAATGCGGATGAGCATATCCACTTCCTGGCCTTCTTCAAAGGGCTTTTTGCTGAAAAAGCTTATGCCCCCAAGGCTTATGTTCTTGCCCTGGGCATCGCTGTCCAGGTCTGCCGCAGCATCAAGGCTCTGGCTGTTTATCTGCACTGCCATTGTCTTGAAAAAACGGGGATGCTGGCGTTTTTCGTCTGTTGGAGGCATGGCGTCTCCTTTTGTTTAGGGAAATCAAAGGCAAACAAGCCCTTTTCCAAATTATTCCAGACTGTAGGGGCATTGGCCGGTTAAGTCAAGGCCTTGGGGGAGGTATGTGAAGGTCAGTAAAAGGTTGTGGGCTGCAAAGGTCATATTGTAAATTGGGAGCAAACAGCCCATTTTGAACCTGTTAATATTTGGATTATCCGGTAGGCAAGGCCATGAGCAGTCCGCAATCTTTTGCCAAAACCCATCCTCAATCCCTCAAAGGGCCGCGCATCCTTGTTGTGTCCAACGGGCATGGAGAGGATTTGATGGCCTGCTCAATTCTGGACAGGTTTTATAAGCTTTGCCCAAACTGCTGCGTTACGGCCTGGCCAATGGTTGGCTCTGGCAGCCAGTACGCCTTGCGCGGAATTGAAACCATAGGTCCATCCAGCAGGCTGCCCAGCCAGGGTTTTGGCACCCTGGATGCCAGGCTTTTTGCAAGGGATATTGCCGCAGGCTGGATAGGCCTGCACATTGCCCAGGCCCAAGCCGCAAGGGGCCTTGCCGGGCGATATGATGTCGCCCTTGCAGTGGGCGATGTGGAGGTGATGGCTGCCTGCGTTCTTGCAAGGCTGCCATTCTTTTTTGTGGGCTGCGCAAAAAGCGTTTACTACCGCCGTGGCTACACGGCCCTTGAAAAATATCTGCTCAAAAAATACGCACTCCTCTCCTTTGCCCGCGATGAGCCGACAGCCATCTGGATGAAAAAACAGGGCATGGCCTGCCGTTTTGAAGGCACACCCTGCATGGACAACCTGGAGCCGACAGGCAGATTCCCCCACATTAGGAAAGGCTCGCCTGTGCTTGCCCTTTTGCCAGGCAGCAGAAAAGGCCTTGCTGCCAACACCCGCACTCTTTTTGAGGTGCTATCCCTTGCCCAGGAGCTTGGCGGCTTTGACCCGCCTCTTACCGGACTTCTGGCAGCCGTGCAGGAATGGGACCTGGAGCGCTTTTTGTCTGGCGGCCTGCCCCAGGGCTGGCAAGAGCTGGAAGCCCAACAGGAAAAAGGCCTCTGCAAGGCCTTTGTTCATAAAAACCGGGCAAGAATCCTTGTTTACAAAGACCGCTTTGCAGACATACTAAATGCCTGCCAGATGGCCGTGGGGCTTGCCGGAACCGCAAACGAGCAGGCTGTGGGCCTGGGAAAGCCCCTTGTGACCTTTCCGGCCAAAGGCCCTATGGGCAAGAACTATGTCAAAATGAAGATGGAGCTTTTCGGCCAGAGCGCGGTTGCCACAAAGGCCTGCCCAAAGGCCGCAGCAATGGCGGTTGTGGATATTCTAAAAAACCCGCAAAAGCAGGCTGCTATGGGCATGGAAGGAAAAACCCGCATGGGCGGGCCGGGTGCAAGCGCGGCCATTGCAAAAACACTTGCCGGTTTCGTTGAGAATAATTGCGGGCATTAAGCGGGGTAAGGTAAGAAACAGCCTTTAACTTCGGGTTTAAGCTCCTGGCAACAAAGGAAATGCAGAGTGCAAAAGCCAAAAACCCCCTGGTTTGTTCTTGAGCTTCACGATATTTCCCCGGCCAGGCCTGATGCCCTAACCCGTATGCTTGAACCTTTTTCGCCAGAGAAGGCGGCAAAGGCGGCCCTTCTGGTGACCCCATCCTGGGAGGGGGGGCCGCTGCTCAAAAAAAACTCCGCCCTTGCCCAAAGCATCAAAAATCATCCCGGCGAAATTGTCCTCCACGGACTTACCCACATGAAAGGCCATAACCTTTTCAACCGCCTTGTTTACAACACGCCTGATCATGCCGAGTTTGGCAATATATCCGTCCCCCTTGCCCTTGAGAGGATTTTAAAAGGGGCGGATATTCTTTTCCGTGCAACGGGCAGAAGGCCCCTTTGGTTCTGCGCACCCCGCTGGCAGATTTCCCGCGAAATTGGCAGCCTTGTGCTGGAGCAGGGTTTTTTTGGCCTGATGCGCATGGGCGGCTACCAGTTTTGGGGCAAGGCTTTTTTGCCTCTGCCGGTAATAAGCTTTGATTTTGGCAGAAGAATATGGAACCGGCTTGTCCCTGCCCTGCCAAGGCATTTTGCATTATCGGGCTGCCTTAAGCAGAAAAAGCCCTTCCGCCTTGCTTTGCACCCTTATGACCTTGATTCTGGGAGAACTTGGGCGCATATTTGCCGCATTGCCCAGGAGCTTGAAAAATCAGGCTGGAGGGCCATCACCCCCACGGAGGCGGCATCCCTTTGACGCAGAATCCAAAGCAGATATCCTTTGTGATAACCGCCCACAACGAGGCCCCATTCATAGAGGCCTGCCTTTTGTCCCTTGCAGGCCAGCAGGGCTTTGATGAAAAAAGCGCGCAGATAGTGCTTGTGGATGACAGGAGCACGGATTTGACGGCAGAGGCCGCGAAAGGCCTGGGCCTGCCAAATCTTGAGTTGGTGAGCATAAAAAACCGCCCGGATGCTGACCTTACAGCCAGGCAGGCAGCCCTGGACAAGGGCTTTTTGCTTGCAGAGGGAGATTGGGTTTTTGTGACGGATGCAGATGCAAATGCCCGGCCAAGCTGGGCTGACAGCACCCTTGCCCTTGCCGGGCGCAAAAATGCCCAGGCAGTTGCAGGGCCGGTGGCTTTTAAGCCTGCAAACAAAAGCCTTGCCGCGCGTTTTTGGGCGGCTTTTTTCAGTGTGGACAGCCTTTTTTACATCTTCTGGTGCAAGGCGCTCTGTTTTATGGGCAGGCCTTCCGGCTTTGTTTTCGGCAACCTTGCCTTTTGCCGCAAGGCTTTGCTTAAAGCAGGCGGGCCGGGCGTATGGTCATTTTCCCTTACCGAAGACCTGGTTTTTGCCCGGATGCTTTTCAGCGCAAAAATAAAGGTGGCCTATCGCCTTTTTCCGGGCGTTTCCGTAACCGGCTGCCCAAGCCTTGCTGCTTGTATGGAAAGAGGAATGCGCATTGGCGCTGGCGGGGGCTTTTCATGGCTGTTTGCCCTGCTGACAGGCTGGATGGCCCTTCTGGCTTTTCTTGGCGCAGGGGCTTTGTTTGGCCCGGCCTGGCTTGTCTGGCTTTTTTGCCTGCGCTATCTTGCAGGCGTCTTTCTTGTTTTTGCCCTCTGCCTTGTTGCAAGGCGCCCGACCCTTGTTTGGCTGGCCCCCTTTTACGAGCCTTTGATCACGCTCATGGGGGTTGCTGTGCTGGTGAAGTCCGCAGGGAAAAAGAGCATACACTGGGCAGGGATAGACTATCAAAGAAGGTGAGTAAAGCACGGGGAGACTTGCAGGGCAGCGCACAGGAAAAAGTTTTCCCGCAAAAAAACTTTACTTCAAACAGGGGCAGACCAATCCCTTTTTTAAGGGCGGGCTAAATGGAAACCGGGCAGGAAATAATAATAAGGCCATATCAGAAAGGGGATAGGGAAAAAATCCGCGCCCTGTGTTGCGAAACCGCCTTTGGGGACCTGGGTTCACAGGCCTTTTTTGAGGATGGCGGGCTTTTTGCCGATTATTTCACCCGCTATTACACGGATTTTGAGCCTGAATCAGCCCTTGTGGCCTATAAGGACGGCCAGCTCTGCGCCTACCTTACAGGCTGCCGCGACACAAGGCGCTTTGTGAGAACAATGTCGGTTTTCATAATGGGGCCTCTGCTTTTGAAACTGGCGGCAAACCTTGCTGCTGGCCGTTACAAAAAAGAGGTTTCCCGGCGTTTTCTGCGCTGGCTTGCCCTTTATTCCTGGCGCGAGGCCCCTCCCATAGACACAAAAACCTACCCGGTTCACTATCACTGCAATGTGGCAAAAGGCTTCCGCAGGCTGGGCCTGTATTCAACAATGGGCCGGATATTCCTTGAAAAGCCACAAATCGCAGCCCAAAAGCGCATACATGGAAGCTTTCTGGAGCCAGCCCAAAAAGACACCTTTGGCCGGATGTTTGCGCGCTTTCCTGGGCAGCTTGAATACAGGGCAGACAAGGCCTCAACTCTTTTTTCGCATGTCCTTGGCGATGAAACTCCAATGAAAAACAGCGTTTACGGGGGAAGCATCCCTGATTTTTGCCGGGTACTTGAGCGGATGGCAAAATACTACCGGATTTGAAAAAGCCTTAAAAAAAGCAGAGGAAGTCAACAGCCAGCCTTTTTTGAGGATTTAGAGCCTGCAAGCCTTTTTGCCATTTTAAGGGCTGCGGGTTTGTCGGCAAGCTCTCCGGCGTTCTGGGCCAAGCGCAGGGTATCTAGAATGCGGGCAAAGTCAGGGCCAGGGGTTAAACCCATATCCTTTAAATCCTGGCCTGTAACAAGCGGCGGGGCGGATAGCACGGCTTGTATTCTTCCGTAGAAATCCTTTATGGCGCTGGCTGCGGCTGTTGCCTTTTTCTGCTGAATCTCCCGCGGCGCGGAAGGCCCGGCCTTGGCAAGGATGTCGGCCATTGCTGCAAGAAGCACTATCACCGAATCCTGCCCGTACTGACCATACCATTTGAGCCGTGTTTTCTCCTTGACCTTTTCGTCCAGAAGCACCTGGGCATGAAGATGCTCGGCTGCGATGAGAAGAAGAAGCTTTTCCTCAATGTTTGAAAGCCGCAATCTCAAGGCTGTCTGCTGCACCGGCTCAATTCCCGCCTGCTCGTGGCCGTGGAAAGAAATTCGCCCGCTGTCAGGGTCTCTTTTCATGGTGGCGGGCTTGCCAACATCGTGAAGCAGCACGCCAAGTTTAAGCACTGCCCGGCGGTTGGCCTGGTTAAGGTAGTCCTCCACCTCAAGGGCGCAATCTGCCAGATGGGTTTTCAAACTCGCAAGAATTGCCTCGCAGTTTTCAAACGCGCAAAGGGTGTGCTCCCAGGCGTCCAGGTGGTGATATGTGTTCTGCTCCAGGCCCCTTAAAGGTATGATTGCAGGCAGAAAGGCATCCAGAATCCGCCTTGAATCCATAATCTTTATCTGGGCAAGGCTGTTTTTGAAATTTAAAAGCAAAAAAAGCTCTGTGCGGATGCGCTCGCCGGAGATGTTGGCCAGATCCGGCGCAAAGCGCCCGGCGCAATTCAAGGTTTCCGGCTCAATTTCAAAGCCACCAAGCTGCGCGGCAAAGCGAAAGGCCCGCAGAATACGAAGGGGGTCATCTGCAAGGCTGTTTGGGCCAACCTGGCGGATGATTTTTTTTTCCAGGTCCGCCCTGCCCTGCACAGGGTCAATTATCCGCCACAGACGGCCCGAAGCAGTTTCCACCTGTGCAGCCAAAGCGTTTATTGAAAAATCCCTGCGGAGCAAATCCTCGTTGATGGTGCTGCCGTGCATCTGTGTTATGTCAAGGGCTTCTTCAGGGTTGTCCCGGCGCACAACCCGGTAGTTGGGAAGGGCCGGGTCCTTTTCCATGGGAATCCAGGCGGCATTGTGCCTTGCTGCAAGCTGCCGGGAAAAGTCTTTGGCCCTGTCGCATACAAGATCCAAATCCTTGCCGGGTATGCCAATAAGGGCATCCCGCAGGCAGCCGCCCACAAGGTAGAGGCCAGCATCGAGGTCAGCAGCCTTGTTCAGCCAAAGGGCCAGACGGTTTTCCAGCATAAGAGTAAGGGTCTGGCTCAAAGAATTCAAGAATCGGTTCCTTAACAGGGCAGGGCAGAGGAAAATTACAATTCCGCAGCTTTTTTGAACTTTTCGTAGCGATCCTGATAATAGGGGTCCAACGGCTCGAAATGCCTTGCCCTGCGGGCGCATTCAAGCGCTTTTTCAGCCTCGTTTATTGAAGCGAATGCCTCGGCCATTGTGTCCCAGATGATGGCCCTGTCCGGCGCAAG
>JASEHB010000524.1 GCA_030018745.1 Desulfatibacillaceae bacterium
GAAGGATAACAGGGCGGACGAATTTGAAAAGCGCTTTTTTTGGGGCGGCAAATTTGTGCTGGCTCATTTTGTTGAAAATATGCTATGAAAATGCATTTGGACACCTTAAAAAAGAGGAACTGAAAATGAGCGACTTTCTTAATCTATTAAAAGAGCGGCGCAGTGTGCGCAATTACGAGGAAAAAGCCATTCCAGAGGATGTGGTCAACGAGCTTCTGGAGGCGGTGCAGTGGTCCCCTTCCTGGGCAAACACCCAATGCTGGGAAGTTGTTGTGGTAGAAGACCCGGCAATAAAAGCTGAACTTGCCGAAACGCTGGCCAAGGGCAACCCGGCCAAAAAGAACTTTGTTGCTGCCCCGGTGGTTTTTGTCCTGGGCGCCAAGCTTAAAAGCAGCGGCTATTATAAGGAGCAGGTTACCACCAAGTTTGGCGACTGGTTTTTGTTTGACATGGGAATCTGCACCCAAAGCCTTTGCCTTGCGGCCCAGGCTCATGGCTTGGGAACCGTCATTGTGGGGCTTTTTGACCAGGATGCAGCCAAAAAGGTAGTGGGGCTTCCTGATGGCTACGAAGTTGTGACAATGATTCCAACAGGCTATCCGTCCAAGGTGCCTTCTGCGCCCAACCGCCGGGAAATTGCCGGGTTTGTCCATAAAAACAGGTTTTCCGGCGCATTATAAAGCTTGCTGGCTGCTTTTGCCGGTACCGGTAAAAATGCTGCTTTTGCGCTTTTTGGGGAGAGTGTTTTGGAAAAGGATTTGGGGTTGATGCCAGGCCAGGAAGCCCGGCCAAAGGTTCTTGCTGTTGATGACGAGGACCGGAATCTGCGCCTTATGGAGGCCATGCTGCTTCCCCTGGGCTATGAGGTGGATCTTGCCACAAACGGCGCCCAGGCCCTTGAAAAGGTTGGAAAAAACCCGCCGGATGTAGTCCTGCTGGATGTGATGATGCCCGGCATGAACGGGTTTGAAGTTGCCCGGCGGCTCAAGCAGGATAATGGCACGCGCATCATCCCCATAATCATGGTCACGGCCTTAAAGGAGGTTGAGGATAGGGTAAAGGGCCTGGAAGCAGGGGCGGACGATTTTCTCACAAAGCCTGTTGACAAGATGGAGCTAAAGGCCAGGGTGGCCTCATCCATAAAGGTCAAGGCCTACAATGATTACATGGTCAACCACCAGAAGCTTCTGGAAGGGGAAATCGCCAAAAGAACCATTGAGCTGGAAAAGGCCTACGAACGGGTTCGCCTTGCCTCCCTGGATACCATACACCGCCTGTCGCGGGCAGCGGAATATAAGGACGAGCACACGGGCGAGCACATTGCACGCATGAGCCGTTACTGTGTGGCCATTGGGCGGCAGCTTAATTTGGGCACCAATGTTCTTGACTCCATCCTTTATGCCGCGCCCATGCACGATATCGGCAAGATAGGCATTCCCGACAAAATTCTTTTAAAGCCCCAGCGCCTTAACCTCAATGAATGGGCTGTTATGAAGCGCCACACCATAATCGGCGCGCAGATTCTCCAAGGCTCGGATGTGAGCTATATGCGGCTGGCCGAGGTTATTGCCCTTACCCACCACGAAAGGTGGGACGGCAAGGGCTATCCCCACGGGCTTTCCGGAAAGGAGATACCCCTTGTGGGCCGCATAAGTGCGGTGGCGGATGTGTTTGACGCCCTGACCAGCCGCAGGCCCTACAAGGAGCCTATTTCCGTTGAGGATTCCTGCGCCATCATCCGGGAAGGCAGGGGGCAGCGCTTTGACCCGGAAGTTGTGGACGCTTTTTTTGATGCCCATGACAATATAATGAAAATCCGGAATCAGCTTCCGGACGCAACAAAGAGCAGGCTTGTGGAAATGGTGGGCCTTTACGACGATTACGAGTGATTCCTTTTGAAGGCGGGGGCCTTCAGGCAGGAGTTTTGCTGGCTCTGTTTGGGCGCAGGCTGTTTTCAAAAAAGTTTTTCCCTTACAAAATGATTTTTTAAACAGGCCCAAAAGCCTTTCAGTTTAAAGGTTTGCCACAGGGGACCATATGCAGACCCAAGACGGCAAAAAAGGTGCTGCCGCACACGAAAACCTGCTTGGCCTTTTGGCCAGGGGGTTGCTGCGCCACTCTGCCCCTGAAGGCATAATGAGCTTTGCCCTGGATTTTTTTTTAAGCACCAATCTGCCTTTCCTTAATTCAACATGCTCCATATTTCTTTTTGATTCCCAGCAAAACGAGCTGGTTCTTGCTGCTCACAGGGGCAGCCCGGAGCGGGTAAGACGCTGCCACAAAAACCTTGCTCCAGGCCAATGCCTCTGCGGCAGGGCAGCCCTTGAAAAAAAACTGATTTTTGAACCCCAGGCCCATTTG
>JASEHB010000525.1 GCA_030018745.1 Desulfatibacillaceae bacterium
GGGATTTTGGCCTTTTTGCCACCAAGCACGGCCAAAAGATTTTTTTAAGCTGTTTTGAAGGCTTTTTGAGAGCGTTGGCTGCCAAGGACCAATGTGCTATGCTTCTTAACCTGATTAAAACCCTTCCGGGCAGCCTTTTTGGGTTAACAAAGAACGGGCGCATTATGCAGCAGCCGGTTAAAAGCCTTATGCCTGACGCAGCAAAAAGCGCGGCAGCCCCATACAGGGCATGGCTTTCACCTGCAAATGCAGGGGCCATGATGATCTGCCTTGTGGGAGCAGGGGCCTTGCTTTGGATACTGCGGGCGGAGCATCCAGCCCAATCGGGCATCTTCCCTCCCTGCCCCTTTCATTTTCTCACAGGCTTTTACTGCCCAGGCTGCGGCGCTTTGAGGACAATTCATTATCTGTCAAACGGCCGGGCTCTATCAGCATTGGATTCCAACTTTCTTGTTGTTGCATTTCTTCCCTTATTGACCTGGGCCTTTTTTTCGCACATCCTGATTGCCGCCGGAAAAAAGCCCCTGCCCGGCGCAGAGCGGCTTTTAAACACAAGCTGGCCAATTCTTCTGACAATTATTTTTGTTTTCTGGATTGCAAGAAATCTGCCCTTCTTTCCCTTTAACCTCCTGGCGCCATAAAAAGGCAACCCCGTGAAAAAAGACTCCTCTGACACTTCTCAAATAGGCATCACAGCCCATCACACGGCCTTTACCTGGTACAAAAATGGGTTAAGCCACCCTGCCCTGGCAACCGGGCGGGGCCGGGCGCTCTTTCTGGCTGCCGCGCCCTGGATGTGGCTGGGAAAAAATCTTCTGGGCATAACCGATATTGAAACTTATCTTCTCCAACGGCACATCCTTATGGATCATCTCATGGACAGGGCCGTGGAGGATAAAAAGCCCGTGCAGGTGCTTGAGCTTGCCTGCGGCCTTTCGCCCAGGGGCTGGCGCTTTTTGTCGCGCCACAAAAACAAGGCCGTCCGCTATGTGGAAACAGACTTGCCTGGCATGGCGGCCCGCAAGAAAGAAATTCTGAATCAGGCCGGGCTGTTGCAGTCAGCCCATTCAATTGCCGCACTCAACATTCTGGCAGAAGACGGCCCGGAAAGCCTTGAGCAGGTTTGCAGTAAACACATTGAAGCCGGATGCAGGACAATTGTTGTAACAGAGGGGCTTATAAACTACTTTCCCCTGCCTGTGGTGGAAAAGCTATGGCAGCGCATAGCAGCAGCGCTGAAAAGGCAGGGTGAAGGGATTTACATTGCAGACAATATGACCCTGCCCCAAAATGGTCTGGCCAAAGCGGTGATAAAACCGTTCAGAAGCATAATCGAGACCCTTGCCGGAGGCCGCACACACCTGCACTTTGCCGATGACGGGGATGCAATTGCCAGCCTTTCTGCCTGCGGGTTTGACAAGGCCTTTGTTCACAGGCCCGAAGACTGGGCAAAACCCCTAAACCTTCCCTTATGCAGAAGTCAGAGCACCACAAGGATTCTGGAAGCCTGGATTACAAGATGAATCAGGGCGAGCAGGCAAATCAGCATTCATCAGGCCCAACCCATTTTTCCGGCGGCCCCGCAAGGGCAAATGGGGCAGGCATAAAAGGCCCGCCCGTAGCCTTGAATCCGCCAAGGCCTATAAACAGGTTGTCGTTGATTTTGCGGATTTCATCGCGCATTCCTGAAACAGGAAACTTGTTGTATGCGCTGTAATCCAAAAGAAAGCTTTGTTTGTGATCATATTGGGACAAGCCCATCTGCGTATTCATCATGCGGACACGGAAAATGGGGGCGTCATCTCCACTGGCCTGAAGTATGTTGTAGCCCCTGCCCTGCATTTTGGATGTGGCAAAAAAGGCCTTGCCTATCCAGCGGCCAGGTCCGAAAAAATTGTTGATATAAAGGCTTGATATCCATGTAAGAGGGTCTTTTCCAAGCAGCACGGCCCTGTACTCACCCTTTAGAGAGAAAAAGTCCGGAGCCTGCGCTGCCAGAAAGAGGGCAAACGATTGGCGGCGGTTGAGCTTTTCCAAATCGTCAAGGGTGGCTTTGGAGGCCTCTACGCCAAGAATGGCTTCCACAGAAAGGTTCTGGCAGGCCCTGCGTCCGCCCCAGATGCTAATTACAACCTGCTTTAAATACCTGTTCATAAGTATCCTTGAAAAGAACCCGAATACGGGGAAAGGGCAATGGAAATTTTCGCCTTAAAAAAACAGGCACCATAACTGGCAAGGGTTTAATCCTTTCTGCCGGTTTTTTCCTTAAGTCCATTTTTTTCCATTATGCGAAGAATGTCAAACCAGCCGACATTTGTGCAGGCCTTAAAACACTCGTGCTTATTGGGAGTTATTTGCC
>JASEHB010000526.1 GCA_030018745.1 Desulfatibacillaceae bacterium
CTTCGCACACCGCCCATAAACTTTGGCGATTCCACAGATAAAGTGCTTGCCGAGCTTGGCTATTCGGCAGAGGAGATAGCAAAACTCCGCCAGGAAAATGTGATCTAAAAAAAGAGATAGGCTTTTTTGCGGGGGGAAACTTTTCTGGGAAAGATTTCCCCCCGCGTTCTTTTTTTTAGCCCTGTAAAAATGGTAGGGGCCCCCGAATACGCTGGGGGCCTCTGGGGGAATTTCCAGGTCAAGGATCCAGGGGAAAGGGGTCACCCCTGTTTTTCTTGTCCTGTGGGGAGTCACGCCCTGTGAAAGGGCGCATCCCAATATAAGGCCCAGGGGGCCAATGTCAATAATGCTTCTTATTCCATATTAAAATGAGGCAGTTGCAACAAGCGCCATAATCCCTTATTTTTTTAGGGGATTATAATCCAGCCATTACAGATTTTTATTTGCTGTCCGCCTTATCCGGTGATGGGGTTCTTGACCACAATGGTCTGCTCCCGCCCCGGCCCGACCGAGATGATGTAAACAGGAACCTGGGCAAGCCCGGCAAGCCTTTTTAGGTAATCTCCGGCTGCTTTGGGGAGCTGCTCTGCGGATTTGGCTTTTGAAATATCCTCCTTCCAGCAGGGCATTTCCTCATAAACCGGCTCGCAGTGCTCAAGAAGGGCAAGATTTGAAGGCCAGTCGTTAACAATTTCGCCCTTGCAGTTGTAGTGGGTGCAGATTTTTATTACATCGCAGCCGCCAAGCACATCCAGCTTGGTCACTGCAAGCCCGGTAAGGCCGTTTAAGCGGGCCGAGGCTTTAAGCTGAACCATGTCCAGCCAGCCGCAACGGCGGCGGCGGCCCGTGGTGGCGCCGAATTCCGCGCCCCTTTCCTGAAGGGCATCGCCCACAGAATCAAACAGCTCGGTGGGAAAAGGCCCGGCGCCAACGCGGGTGGTGTAGGCCTTCACAATGCCAAGCACCTCCTTTACGGAGCCGGGTCCAACCCCTGCCCCGGCGCACACATTTCCTGCAACGGTGTTGGAAGAGGTCACAAAGGGGTATGTTCCATGGTCAATATCAAGGTGGGTGCCTTGAGCGCCTTCAAACAGAACGGATTTTTCCTCTGTGCGTGCCTGCTCCAGCACAAGGGATACATCCTTCACAAAGGGTTTAAGGCGCTTGGCGTAATTTTCAAACTGCTCCACAACGGCGTTGGGGTCTATGGCCGGGGCCGACAAAAAGCCTGTAAGATAAAAATTTTTCTCCTCGCAGGCCTCGCGCACCTTTTTGGCAAAAACGCTTTTGTCCAGCAGATCCACAAAACGGATTCCCCGGCGAGAAACTTTGTCCTCGTAGCAGGGGCCTATGCCTCTTCCGGTGGTGCCGATTTTCGCCTCGCCCTGGCGATTTTCACGGGCCAGATCCACAGCCTGGTGATAGGGCATAATAAGATGCGCCCTGTCGCTGATACCAAGCAGATCAGGTGTTACGGAAACGCCCTTGGCCGCAAGGGTGTCTATTTCTTTTAAGAGTACAGCCGGGTCAACCACCACTCCGTTTCCGATGAGGCAGATTTTCTTTTGAAGGATGCCCGAAGGAATGAGATGGCTGATGATGGTCTGCCCGTCCACCACCAGGGTATGACCGGCATTGTTGCCGCCCTGGAAGCGCACAACCAGATCAGCGTCCTTGGCAAGCATATCAACGATCTTGCCCTTGCCCTCATCCCCCCACTGGGTTCCCACAACAACGGTATTGGCCACGGCTAAACTCCTTTTTTTAAAAAAGATGCCTTTGATTTTTGATAAGCAATTCGCCTGCGGATTATTTTTTTGCTCTGCCGCCAGCCGCAGGCAGGCCTGCAAAACCAAGCAGGCAACCCTAAACCGTTTGGGCGATTTTTGCAATGAGTTGATTAGAACAGATTAAGGCGGTTGTCAAAACAGAGTTTATGCCCCGGTTCTTTTTCGCTTTGGCTGGAAAAAATCCTGCATAATCTTCCGGCAGGAGGCTTCCAGCACTCCGCCGATGACCTCCACACAATGGTTTAGCCGACTGTCCTGGCCAAAATCGTAAAGTGAGCCTGCGCCTCCCCATTTGGGGTCCGGCGCTCCGTAAACCACCGTGCTGATTCTGGCGTGCACCGCTGCGCCCATGCACATCAGGCATGGCTCAATGGTGCTGTAAAGCACGGCTCCAACAAGGCGGTAGTTGCCTGTCCTGGCTGCTGCTTCCCGCATGGCGTTAATTTCTGCATGGGCGGTTGGGTCGCTGCTTGCAATGACGCTGTTCCGGGCCTCAATCACAAGGTTTGCGCCTTCCAGAACCATCACGGCCCCCACAGGCACCTCGCCGCTTGCCCCGGCCCTTGCTG
>JASEHB010000527.1 GCA_030018745.1 Desulfatibacillaceae bacterium
CATCCCTGTTCAGGGCATAGATATCCAGCAGGCCCGACTGGGGAAGGTTATCGTTCTCTCCCTGGCGCACCCAGGTTTGCCCTCCGTCCTCGCTGCGCAAAATGGTGGGGCTGCCCTCTGAAAAATCTCCAACCACCCATAGAGTATCCTTGTCCAAAACCGCAACGCCGTTGAGGTTGGCATCTGGCACGGTGGCCGCATCTCCCTGCCGAACCCAGTTCATTCCGCCATCTTTAGTTTTCAGGATGGTTCCATAGCCGCCTGTGGCGTCTCCTACCGCCCATCCGATGCTTTTGCAGACCGCTGGCCCTCCGGGATCTGTAATCTGGCCATTTACAGCATCCGAATCCCCGCTCCCCCCGTCTGTGAGAGGCAGCAAAACCGTGTTGCCGCTGATGACAGCAGGCGTGTAAGGGGCAAACCCGTTGGCAGTAACCTTGTAATAGACTGCCCCAGCCGGATAGGCAGAGGGGTAGATTATGGTTACGGTGAGCGAGTCCCCTCCTGCCGGAGCCAGGTCATAAATCGTGAAGGCGGGCAGCCCGTCAGGGAAAATCCAGCCTGTGGGATAATTGGCCTGGTTCAGATCATTCGGGGCCAGAATATCCACAGACGACTGATCGATTTTAGCCGTGGGATGATTGGCCACATCAATGATGTAATTTTTGTCTCCTTTGGTCACCCAGGCGATATTGCCCTGGGCGTTCAGGTGGACGATCAACTCATCCCCAACTGCGTAGGGAGAGCTGGAATCGCAGGCTGAAAGAAGGGCCATCAGCGCGATCAGAAGAAATAATTTGCGCCACATGTCTTTCATTTTTCTCCTCACAGTCTCAAATGTGTACCTTGTATTGTGCGGCATTCCCCTTCAAAAATGGCCCTTGCGGCTGTTTTCCCTTTTTGGGGCCGGAAGTCAGGCCAGGGCCGCAGAAACCACATCTGAATCCTGCTCCAAAACAGTTGTGTGCGTCAAGTTCTGCAAAAACCCCAGCAGTTGGTTGAAACCTGTTTGATGGGGCAAGGGCCTTATTCAATAAGGATAACAGCTTTTTTATTCCGGATTCAAAGCGTTAGCAGGAATGGCGGGCGTTAGGCGGCGCACAGGCAGGCGCTTTTACAGGGAAAAAATTTTCATGCTGCCTGCCTTGCCGTCCCAGTGCAGGAGTTTATCCAGATAGGCGGGCTGGTTGCCGATGAGGATGCGGATGGCCTCTGTGACCTGGATTGCGGCTATTGTTGCCGGTGCAGGGGCAAGAACCGATGGAGATGGCTTTGGGGCTTGTGCGTCCCTGAAGTTGTGTGCTACCCCCCTGCTCTTCTCATCTTCCGGCACACGGCTCTGCCCGGCCTCATCCCGGCCCGGCTGCTGTGCGGCGGCGGTTTTCAACTGCGGATAGATGTCGAAAAGTGTTGCTGCGCCGTCATGGGCAAGGGTTGCCACCTGGCCCGACCAACCGGAAACAGCTCCGTGAACAAAGGGGATGTTAAGCTTCATGGCAGCCTGCCATGCGTGAAGGCGAGGCTTCGGGCTGTCCAGGGCGTCAAGCACAATGTGGGCGGGCTGCAAAATCTCTAATGCGTTTTTGGCGGTGAGGGCCTGATCCAGCACCTTCAAGTTTACCAGCCCGCCCAGCGATTCCAGAAAACCGGCCGCAATGTGGGCCTTTTTCCAGCCAAGGCTTTTTTGTGTGCAGAAGGCCTGGCGGTTTAGGTTGGATGGCTCGAAGGAATCCGGGTCGCAAAGCACAAGGCTGCCCACCCCGGCGCGGGCAAGCAGGGTGGCAATGTGCCCGCCAAGGCCCCCAAGGCCCACAACAGCGGCGCAGGATTTTAAAAGCGCAATCTGCTCCTGGGCGCTTATGGCCCCGGCGTTGGCGCAAAGATGCTCCGGCCACAGGCCCTTTTCAAGGGCGCGGATCATGGGGCCAGTTGCATCCCCCCGATTTTGGCGGACCTGCTCTTGCAGGCTTTTAAGGCTCACCACACCGGGCTGGGGGCCAATGGGCGCTTTGGCGGGTTGAGGGGGGCTACTGCTCCCACGGCGAAAAAATTTCATCGGGGTTATCCAGAATGTGTTTGAGCCGCCTGCCTGCATCCTCGCGGATGAGCTGCCTTGTGGCCTCGTCAAAGCCCTTGGATTCCATCCAGCGCTCAAGCAGGGGGGAGCCGGGCATCCAAAGCTCCATCGTCTCCTTTTCCGTAACCCAGGCCTTTAAGCGCACCCCGTTTTTCTTGAGCAGGGTCCAAACCTGGTCGCGATTTCGAAAATCGCAATAGACCATCATCACGCATTCTTCCATGCCCAGGTTTTTGGAAGGGTTCCGATCGTACTTTATGCAGGGGATAAGCCTTGCCTCC
>JASEHB010000528.1 GCA_030018745.1 Desulfatibacillaceae bacterium
CTTTTCAACCGGGCCGGAGCACACGGACGAGTTCTATGTAAAAAAGGTGGGCGAGATTCTGGATATTACAGGGCCAGACATTCTGCTTGCCCTTAAAAATCATTCCGGGCTTGGCGCCCCGGCCCGCATAGGGCAGCTTGTGTCATCGCTTTTGAATGCCTATCCGGAACTTATAATCCATTACCACGGCCACAACACGGATGGAAACGATGTCGGCCGCATTGTGGCTGCTGTCATGGCCGGCGCCAAGATTGTGGATGCTGCGGATCACGCCATGACGGGCTTTTTCGGCCCTCCGCCCATATTGACCGTGCTGGATGTTCTTGAGGAAATGGGATACCGGGCCGAGGCTGTTGATAAGGATGCAGTCATCGCCGCATCCGACAAGCTCAAAAAGGAGCGCCCCTCCTATGCTGTGTTCGAATCCCAGTTCAAGGGATTCGACCCTACTGTGCACACACATAAGCTGCCCGGCGGGGCAATGGGCTCCAGCTTTGAACAGGCCGTGAAAGGTGGTTTTTTGGACAGGATGCCTGAAATCCTGATGAAGGAGCTGCCCAAAGTCCACAGGGAGCTGGGGAATTTCTGGTCAGTCACCCCCGGCTCTCAAATACTCTGGACAACTGCTGTCGCCCACACCCTTTCAGGCAAGAGGTATGTAAACGCATCCGAAGACCTAAAAAGGCTTCTTCTGGAGCGCTACGGGCCATTTCCTTTTTACCGCCCGGCGGATGAGATTTACAAGGCCGCCTTTGGCCCGTCCTGGAAAAAAACCCTTGTCAATGACTGCGGCATAGAAGACTGCCCGCCAATGGACATTGATGCTGAAAAAAAGACCCTGGAAAAGGAGCTTGGCCGATCTGCCAACACAAGGGAGCTTGTGCTTTATCTCCAGCATCCAAGGGACGCCCTGGACTTTTTAAGGTTCGAGGAGGAGTACGGAAAAACCTTTGTGCTTCCGCCTTCCATCTGGCTCAAGGAAGGCGGCTTTGACATGGGCGAAGTGGTTGACTTCACCGACCACATGGGCAAGCTGCATCAGATAATCTTTTCAGGAACCCAGGAACTCAATGATGGCGGCAGCCTCAATTACCTGTATGTGGATCACCACCTGGAAACATTTCTCCACCATAAGGAAGCTGCGGGACAACCTGCGGCGGCCAAAAAGGAGCTTTCCCAGGCCGAGATTGCAACTCTTGCCGAAATGGGGGAGGTGCGCGCCTCAATGGGCGGCGTTGTGGTTAATGTTCCGGTTGAGGTGGAGCAGAAGGTTGCCGAAGGCGATACTCTGGTGGTCATGGAAGCCATGAAAATGTTGAACTCTTTGGAATCGGCCATTGCAGGCGTTGTCTCCGAAGTGGCGGTTGCAAAGGGCCAGCAGGTCGCCAGGGGGGATATCCTTGTTCGGGTGAGGCCCCTGCGCTCAAAGGATAATCCTGACAAGCCTTGAAGCAATCATAAGGGATGCTGCGGCTGATGGAATTGCCGCTCGCTTAAAAACAGCGTATTTTTGAAGGGAAAAGGCCATGAAGAAGGAAGAGAAAAAAGCATCCCTGTCAAAAGAGCAGATCAGCAAGCTTTTGGTAAAGCCTGAATTTGCGCTTTCTGCAAAATACGATTTTGACTGGATGATGGACAACCAGATGGGGCCTAACGCCCTGTGGCTTGCAGAATGGCTGTGCCAGGATTTGCCCCTTGAGCCGGGTATGCGGGTGCTGGATCTGGGCTGCGGCAAGGCCATGACAAGCATTTTTCTGGCCCGCGAGTTTGGGGTCAGCGTAACGGCCCTGGATTTGTGGATAAGCCCGGACAACAACTGGAGGCGCGTTGTTGAGGCGGGTCTGCAAGACAGAATCTGCCCTGTAAAGGGCCAGGCGCATACACTGCCCTTTGCAAAGGGCTATTTTGATGCGGTTATAAGCATTGATGCCTACCAGTATTTTGGAACGGATGAGCATTACCTGGACTACCTGGCCAGTTTTGTGCGGCCCGGCGGGCTTATAGGCGTTGTTGTGCCCGGACTGTGCCGGGAGTTTGACGGCGCTGTGCCGGAGCACTTAACCACCGCCCAGGACAACGGGGCTGTTTTCTGGGAAAGCGGCTGCCGCAGCTTCAAGACCCCTGCCTTCTGGCAGGCCCTGTGGGAGAGAACCCAGGTGGTTTCAGGCGTAAGGGCGGCCCTTCAGGAAAAAGGCTGGCAACACTGGATGGATTTTGAAAACGCCCTGGATGCAACAGGCAAAACCATTTTCCCTTCGGTCGCCCAGACTCTTGAAAATGACAAAGGCCGCTTCATCGGGTTTTTGCGCATTGTTGCCAAAAGGACGCAGATTGACGAGATTAACCTTTACGATGC
>JASEHB010000529.1 GCA_030018745.1 Desulfatibacillaceae bacterium
AAAAAGAACCCCAAAAAGGAGATTGCACCCCATGAAAAAGCTTTTCCTGATTTTGGCTATGGTTTTGTCCCTGCTGCTTGCTGTTGCCCCGGCCATGGCAGGCAAGGGCGTGGACAAGCTCAAAGGCTCCCCGCAAAGCTTTGGCGCATATGCTGCCGCCTTTGAAGAGATTTTGGAGGAAGGCTACGCAGCGGTGCCGGAGCTGATCGCCCTGGTGCAGAGCAACGCTGCGACCGAAGCCAAGGCCACGGCCATAAACGCCCTTGGCGAGCTCAAGGCCAAGGATGCGGTGGCTGTGCTGGGAAGCCTCATGAAAAATTCAGACGATTTGAGCGTGATCTTCAATTCAGCGCGGGCCATAGGCAACACAGGCGGGAATCAGGCGTACAAGATACTGGTGGATCTGCTGGAGAACGCGGACACGGCCGGTTACAAGGAAGCCGATTCTGTGAAGAAGGCCGCCATACTGGGCCTGGGCCTGCTTGGCGATAAAAAGGCTGTGAAGCCTTTATTGGCTGCGTTAAACGATTTGAACAATGACGACATCACACGCATCTATGCTGCCGGATCTCTTGGCCTTCTGGGTAACGCCTCCGGTCTTGGGCTGGTGCAGGACAGCCTCAACAGCGATGACCCTGCCGTGCGCACGGCAGCCATCCGCGCACTGGGCGCCATCGGAGATGCTTCAAGCATCAATGCCCTGTCCTCCCTGGCCGCTCCGGGCAACCAGTACGGTGTCCGCGGCGCAGCCACGGCAGCCCTGGCCCAGGTGAAGGCCGCCAACATGGGTAAGGGCGAGAAGGTTGGCTTTATCAAGAAGCAGCTTGAAGAAACCCCCCAGGCTTCCGAGCTTGTGGCATGGGGAGTGAGGGAGCTAAAGAAAGAAGGAACTCCCCAGGCCATGGCTGCCTTGAGGGAACTGGCCGGCAAGCAGGGCCCGGAGTTCGCAGCCCTGGTGCGCGCCGCCAAAATCAAGGCCAGGAAATAGAAGCCGCAAGGCATTCACCAGACCGAATACCTTTATCTTAATAGGGGAGAATATCCATGAGAGGCAAGCATATCCTTCTTATCACCATCGCCCTTTTGCTGACGGCGGCTCCGGCTTTGGCCCTGGACAACAATGTGGCCCATCCCAACCTCACCGTGAGGGCCGTGAACCTTCTCGTCCAGCAAGAACCGGCCTACAGCTATCTTTCCTCATACATCAATTTCAACCTTGCCGCCCATACCCAGCTCACCTTTCTTGATGAAGGCTCGGTCAAGGAAGACTATGGCTTTTGGGCTGACTGGAACACCTCTGTCTGGGGCAGCTCCCAGGACCCCAATGTGCCGTACTTGAGCTATCAGAGCCACGGCTTCAACCCCAAGACCGGCGTCAACTGGGACCCCTCCCCGGGCGGGACAACGGCCCTGGTTTACAGCACAACCGTCTGGAACAAAATCACAAGCGCCTATAATCCTTATTTCCACATGGGCCGGTTCGCCCATCTTATGGAGGACATGGCGTCCCCAGCCCACGCCCACGCTGATTTGCATGTTGACGGAGACGACTTCGAGACTTTCGGCGAGTACCATTACAGCACCATCAACTTCACTCCAACCACGGTGCGCATGCCTTCCACCCATGGCCTGCCCAACGACTCATCCTTGCCCCATCCCAACGGCATGACCATCAACAGCCACCAGAACTTCATACTCAATGTGGTGTGGCGCACCTATTACATGACCTCCTACTGGGGCGGAATACTGGTGAAGAGGATGGGCGATCGCCAGCCCGACAGCGAGCTCAAGCGCATGTTCCCCTACTGGGACGGCGGCCTGCGCTACGATAACGGCGGCTGGTTTGTCAACGACCACTACAAGATTGACGCCGTGGGTTACAACTGGATCGGCTGGGGAATAGGCAACAATCCGGACTGGTGGCAGTGTACCAATGATGCCCAATACTTCTACCTTGAGAACATTGACGGCAACTACTGGAACAGCAACCCGAGCCAGGCAGGATTAGGTGTGGCCCCCCATGTGTTCAAGGTGAACAAGTTTACGCGCATCAAGCCGACAACCAATCTCAACACCGCTCTGGCAGCCAATAACAAGATATTCACCGTCCTGTACGGGGAGAACCTTTACCCCATGTCCGTTGAGTGGATAGCAGGCTTTTTGAAGTACGCGGAGGCCAACCGCTAAAGGCAGGCCAAACCGGAAGGGGCCTTGCCAGATGCGGAGAAGAATGAGAGGCCCCTGGGCGAAAACAGGACGAAGCAGGAGACAGGACGAAGCAGGAGAAGCAGGAGACAGGACGAAAGCAGTTGGTTGCCGTCCTTGAGATATGACGATGACAAAAAAATCAGC
>JASEHB010000023.1 GCA_030018745.1 Desulfatibacillaceae bacterium
AAAAGCCCCTGGCAGCTCCAGGCGAGACGGATGCAAGGCGCACAAGCCGGGCAGGAACGAGGTGTACTTTTTGTACATCGAGTTCCTGCACGGTGAAGTGCAACGCAGCTATCGTTTTCCTGGGAGCGCCCTTTGCGAAGTGCAACACAGCCAGCGTCTTCCTGGGGCCGCCCTATAGGGCGACAATGGTTATGCCCTGCTCCTCCGCCATCTCAACCATCTCCTGCCTGTCAAACACCACGCAGCGGCCTGCCTCCAGGCACAGGGCGGTGGCCCCGGCTTCTATCATTTTAAGGATTGTGTTTTTTCCCACAGCAGGCAGGTCAAAACGAAAATCCTGAACAGGCTTTATGACCTTTATCACCACGCAGCCCTTTTTGGCTGTGAGCTGCCCGGCCCGCTCTATGGCCGCATCCGTGCCTTCCATTGCCTCAACCGCCACCACCGAGCCTTTGGCCATGATAAGGGTCTGGCCTATGTCAAGCTCGCCTATGCGCTTTGCCAGCTCAAAGCCCAAAGTTATGTCCGTCTCCTCCTCCGGAGAAGGCTTTCGCTTTGTCCAGCAGCCTTTGGGCGCAAGTATTTCCGGCAGCAGGGTTGTGGAGGCGATGACTGCAATGCCTTGCTGCTCCAGGGCGTTTGCAAGGCCCCTCATCACAGCGTCATCCCTTGTGCTCTCCAAAGAGGCCAGAACCGCAAGCGCCCTTTCATCCAGGCGCAGATCCTCAAACATCTGGCTCTTGCGTATTCCCCCGGCAAAGATGACCTGTTTTACGGAGTTTGCAGCAAAAAACTCCATCATCTTTTTAAGCTCGCCTATGTAGAGCCATTGAACCTTTGATGCGTATTGGCCTATGTCGTCATCTGCCTGGCCCTGGTATGCGGCAATGCACACCTCCATGCCGCGGGCCTTTGCAGCCTTTGAAATGAGCCGGGGAAAGCTGCCGCACCCTGCCACAAGGCCGACTTTTCCGGTATGTTTGTCTGCCGCCACGGCTGGATTTTCCTGTAAGGGCCTGTGCATGGGGTTAAAACAAAATCCTTCCTGCTGTTTTAGAGGGTGCTGCGCAGTCCCCTGGCGCGGGTTATTCCCCGCTGGGAGCTGGTGATGAAATCCAGAAAGTTCTTCACCTGCTCTGTCTGCTCCACTGATGCCTTGACCCGCTCAATGGCCTCGTTTTGTGTGAGGCCAAGCCGGAAGATGATGCGGTAGGCTTTTTTGAGCATGTCCAGGTTATGCGTGTCAAATCCGTGGCGCTTTAAGCCAACCTTGTTGAGGCCCTGGAGGAGCGCCCTTTCGCCCGAAGCTATGACATATGGCGGGATGTCCTTCACAACTCCGGTTTTGCCGCCGACAAAGGCGTAGTCGCCAATGCGGGCGAACTGGTGGACAGCGGTGAGGCCGCCTATGGTTGCATGGCTGCCCACAACAATGTGGCCTGCCAGGGTGGCGCAGTTGGCAAATACAGCCCCGTGGCCTGTTATGCAGTCGTGGGCAATGTGGGTGTAGGCCATGAGAAAGTTTTTATCGCCCACCCTTGTTATGCCGCCGCCAAAACCCGTACCCCGGTGAATGGTCACAAACTCGCGGATGACACAATCCGCGCCTATCTCCACCCAGGTTTCCTCCCCGGCAAAGCGCAGGGATTGCGGCTCGCCGCCAATGGCTGCATGATGGGAGATTTTGCAGTTGGGGCCGATTTTGACAAATTGGCTCAAGGTTACATGGGAGCCTATCTGCGTGTTGTCTCCGATGATGACATCAGCCTCAACAACGCTGTATGGCCCTATGCTGACATTTTTACCTATTGTGGCGGCCTTGTCCACAATGGCGGTGTTATGAATCATTGGTGTTATGCCCCCCAAACAGCCATCAGCTCCGCCTCTGCGCACAGGTTGCCGTCCACCGTGGCGGAGCCTGCCATCTTGATAAGGTTTTTGCGCCTTTTTAAAAAACTGACATCCAGAACCAGTTGATCGCCGGGTCGCACGGGCCTGCGGAAGCGCACGCGATCCATGCCCGTAAAGTAAATGGGCTGCCCGCCGAGTTCCTCCTCATGGGTCAGACAGGCCAGGACTCCCCCTGTCTGTCCCATTGCTTCCACAATGAGAACCCCAGGCATTATAGGCTCATCAGGAAAATGCCCCTGAAAAAAGGCCTCGTTGTAAGTGACATTTTTTATGCCGGTAATCTTTTCTCCAAGCACAAGCTCCACAATGCGATCCACCAGCACAAAGGGATAGCGGTGGGGCAGCACCTGAAGAATTCTTTTTATGTCACATATTGTTTGCATCGGCTTTTTCCTCCAGGGCGTCCAGTCTTTTTGACATTTGCCCTATCTGCTGGCGCAACTGGGGCAAATTGGAGATTATGCGGCTGACCTTGAGCCAGAGCCTGTGGGGCATGGCTGGCGAGCCGGAAACCACGGCCCCGGCCTCCACATCCTTGGCAATGCCCGATTGAGGCCCCACAAAGGCAAAATCGCCAATCTCCAGATGACCTGCTATGCCTGCCTGGCCTCCCAGAACTGCGTTTCTGCCTATTTTTGTGCTGCCGCTCACCCCTGCCTGGGCAATGAGCACCGCATTTTCACCCACAATCACATTGTGGGCTATGTGCACAAGGTTATCGGTCTTCACCCCGCTGCCCACAAGGGTTTTGCCGAATGTGGCCCTGTCTATGGTGTTGTTTGCGCCTATTTCAACATCATCGCCTATCTGCACAATGCCTGTCTGGGGAATCTTGAACAGGGTCAAGCCGTCCGAGGCATAGCCGAAACCATCTGCGCCTATCACCGTGCCGGAATGCACAATGACCCGGCTGCCAAGTATGCAGCCGTGATAGATGGTCACATTGGCGTTAAGGCACACGCCATCCCCAAGCCTTACATTGTCGCCGATTACCGTGTTGGGGCCTATGCGTATGCAGTCTCCGGCCTTGACCCCTTTGCCTATGACCACGCCCGGCCCGATGGAGGGGTCTTTTCCGCAGACAAAGTCATCTGCAATCACCGCGCTTTTGGCGATTCCCGTAACAGGCGGCTTTTCCACAAAAAGCCAGGCGGCCCTGGCAAAGGCAAGGGCCGGGTTTTCAACGCGGATAAGGGGTTTTGCGCCTGCCGGGGCGTTAAGCGGCGCGACCACGGCCCCTGCCGGGCTTGAGTGCAGCCTGTTTAGGAATTTGGCGCCGGAGGCAAAGGTAAGCTCATCGCTTGAGGCCTCATCAAAGGATGCCACCCCGCAGATGACAAGGGACGGGTCCCCGTCTGCCTTGCCGTCAATGTGGGCGGCTATCTGGCCTAAACTCATGCTTTTTTTCAATTGACAG
The DNA here is from genome assembly GCA_030018745.1 of Desulfatibacillaceae bacterium. Classification (GTDB taxonomy): domain Bacteria; phylum Desulfobacterota; class Desulfobacteria; order Desulfobacterales; family Desulfatibacillaceae; genus JAGVAW01. Next base: position 3,329 of record JASEHB010000023.1, read on the forward strand.
CGCCCCCTGTAAGGTTTTTGCGCCCGCCTTGTATTATGGTTTTGGCTGTGCCTGCTTGGCCTTCCAGACCTGGTTGAATTCGCGGATAACCCTTTCGGTCAGATCAAGGCCCTCCGGGGCAAAGACCACGCCTGCAACCGAGCGGTCCATGACAAGGGTGTAGCCCTCATCCTTGCCTATTCGCTCCACAATGGTGAGCACCTCTTCAAAAATCTCATTGCGCATTGTGGCTTCAAGCCTTGAGAATTCATCGGAATAGCGCTTTTGCAGGGACTGGTAGTCCATGCGGGCAATGGTTATCTGGCGTCTTTGCTCCTCCCGGCCTTCAGGGGTCATCACCTGCGCCCTGCGGTCGAAATTCTTCATCATCTCCTCAAGCTCTTCTCCGCGCTTGGCCAGCTCCTTTTCCAGGGCATCGCCCCGGCTCTGAAGCTCGGCTGTGGCTTTGCGCCCGGCCTCGGAGACATTGAGAATCCTCTGGAGATCCACAAGCCCGATTTTAACGGCATCCGTCTGCGCCCAGACCAACGGGCTTACAACCAGCATTGCCGCCAGAATTGGCAGCAGGTAGAAAAAACGCTTCATGTTGAAAACTCCCTTTCAAAAATTGCGGCCACAAGCTTCTCTTTAAAGGCTTTGGCTGCGGTTGCCTGCCAGCCCGCCAAATAAGCGGGTTGAACGCCATATTTGCCCCCAACCCAGATACAGCAGCCGGGTGCAACGAATTCATTATATCAGAATGCCATGCCCATGGAGAACTCCCACCTGCCGCCGGCATCAACCCCTGGGGGCGGGTCCAGAATAAAACCGCGCTCAAGGCGTATGGGGCCAAGCGGCGAGAACCAGCGGATGCCCACGCCCCAGGTTTTTTTGAAGCTGCCGAAATCTATGCCCTGGTGGTTGTCGTACAGGTCGCCCGTGTCGTAAAAAACCACGCCCACAAGACCGGCCTTTTCAATTATGGGGATAAGAAGCTCGGCATTTGCCTGGGCAAACTTGTCGCCGCCGATGTAGGCATAGTTTGCATCAACAGGGGATAGCTGCTCCCATGTGTAGCCCCGAAGCGAATTTATGCCGCCAAGGTAGAAGCGGCTGTAAACCGGCAGAAATCCGTGGCTGGTGTTTTCCTCCACAAAGCCGCCCTCGGCCCGCAGAAAACCCACAAAGCGCCAGAAAATGGGGAAGTAATAGCCTGCTTCAGCCGTGTACTTGGTGAAGGCCACATCGCCCCCAAGAAAAGCGCCTGCATACTGAATTGTGGCCGAGCTTTTCCAGCCCCTTGTGGGCTGAAAGGGGTGGTTGCGGGAATCATAGACAAGGCTGGTGGAAAGGGAGCTTTCCACGGTCTGGCCCATCATTGTCTGCACGGAATAGGGCGCAAAGCGGGTAACATCCCGTACATCCGCCGACTCGTAGCCGTAGGTTACAAAAATTCTTGTGTAGCGCCATATCTGGTAGCCCAGGCGGATGCGGCCGCCGTTGGCCAGCTTGGTGTAGGTGTCGTAGTCGCGCTCCCAGCGGTAAATGTCTGTGCCAAAGGAAAGGCGGCTGCCAAAGAGGTAAGGCTCTGTGAATGCCAGGTTGTAAAGGCTTGTGGCCGAGCCTATGCGGGCTTCCAGGCCAAGTGTCTGGCCCCGGCCCAAAAGGTTTCTCTGGTTTATTTTGGATACAAAGAAGAAGTTGTCCAGGCTGCTGTAACCGCCGCCGAATGTGAAGGCCCCGGTGGGCTTTTCCTCCACATTTATCCGCACAATCATCTTGTCGGGAGCGCTTCCCTCAAGGGTATCAACCTGAACATCCTCAAAAAAGTCTAAAGATTGAAGGTTTCTCAACCCGTATTTAAGCCCGGACCCGGAGTAAAGGCTCTGCTCCTGAATGGGAAGCGCCCGGCGGATGACATAGTCCCTTGTCTTGGTGTTGCCGCCGATTAAAATCTCCTCGTAATAGACCTGCTCGCCTTTTTGGGCCTCATACAGGATGTCAACTGTGAGGCCTTCATCGGAAATGCGGGTTCTGGGCACAATGTCCGCCCAGGCATACCCGGAATCGGAATAGATGTCTGTGAGCACCATCATGTCCTGGCGGACAACTTCCTGGTTGTAGTAGGTTTCGTTGCCTATCTTTGTTCTGGCGAGCAGCTCCTCGCGCTCAAGTATGAGGTCGCCGTCAATGTCAACCGCCCCAACCTTGTAGCGCTCGCCTTCCTCCACGGGAATTGTGATATATATCCAGCGCCCTTCAATCACCTCTTCGGGCTGGCCCACCTTGGCCCTTACAAAGCCGTTGTTGTGGTAAAAGGCGGCTATGCGGCTGGTGTCCTGAATGAGCTGTTCGGGCTTCATGGTTCCCCGGCCCGTGACAAAGGAAAAAATGCCCTTTTCCTTTGTTTTCATAACGCCCTTGAGCTTTCTGTCGGTAAAGGTGCTGTTGCCTTCAAAGCGGATTTCGCGGATGCGCACCTTTTCGCCCTCGTCAATGACAAAGACCAGATCCGCCTCGTTTTCGCCAATCTGCTCTGCGCGGTACGAAATTTGGGCATTGTAGTAGCTTTTTTCGTTGTAAAGGGCCTCTATGCGGCGGATATTCTCCTCCACCCGGAAGGGATTTAAGATGGAGCCTCTGGAAATGTCCAGAACACCCTCCACATCAGCAGTTTTTATGGCAGATGCCCCTTCCACCGAAACAGAGCGCACCCTGGGCTTTATCTTCACGGTCACAACAACTTCCTTGCCGCCGGGAACATCGTTTGCCTCAATGGCTATGTCCTCAAAAAAGCCCATTGCAAAAATGGCGTTCATGTCGTTTGAAAGCGCACTGGCATTGTAGATGTCGCCTGCCTTTGTACCCATGACCCTTTTTATGGCTTCAGGGTCTATGGATTGGCTGCCTTCCACGCGGATTGCTGCAATCTTCTGTCGGCCGAGCACGGTGACAGCCATTTGGGCAGCAAGGTCTTTGAGCTTAAGGGCAATGGCCTCCATGCCTGTGCCTTCTGCAAAATAGCTGGCAACAGGCAGGGGCCTGTCAACGGAAAGCAGCTTTGCGTCAAGGCTCCAGGTCTGGCCCAGCATTGAAAAGCTGCCCCACGCCAGCCAGTCGGCTCCGGCATCGCGGCCCAGGCGCCGCAGGGCGACCATGCTCATATCCTGCGGCAGCTCATCAACAAGGCTTGCAACAGCGCCTTCCTTTTCAAGAAGCTCGCCAAGCTGCAAAGGAATTGCCTTTGCAAGATGGCCTATGTCCTCTGTTGAATGCACGCCAAAGGGCAGTATCGCCACCTGGATTTCAGAGGCCCGGCAATTTTGAACCTGGAGGCCCAAAGGCCCGGAAAGGCAAAGGGCCAAAAGGGTATAAAGCGTCAGCAGCCCGAATTTCTTTGTCATAGGTACCTTCCTGATCGCCCTGCAGGGCTGTGTGTCAGTATGATCCCAGGCCTTGCTCCCCTTTGTTTGAGGGGCTACAGGCCGGAAATTTTTCCATCCACAAGCGTCACCTGGCGGGTCATCCCGTTTGCCAGGTCCTTGTTGTGGGTGGCCACCACAAGGGTCATGCCCTGCTGGCGGTTGCAATCAAGCAGAAGCTCGTGAATTTTAAGGCCGGTTTTGGCGTCCAGGTTGCCGGTAGGCTCATCTGCCAGAAGCACCAGGGGCCTGTTCATGAGCGCGCGGGCAACGGCCACCCTCTGCTGCTCCCCGCCGGAAAGCTCGCCAGGCCTGTGTTTTGCGCGGTTTTCCAGGCCCACCCTGCCAAGGAGCATTCTAGCCTCATCAAGAGCTTTTGCCTTTTGCATTCCGCCTATTATGCCGGGCATGGCAATGTTTTCCAGGGCGGAAAATTCCGGCAGCAGGTGGTGGAACTGGAAAACAAAGCCCACGGAGCGGTTGCGGAACCGGCAAAGCGCCTTGTCGCCAAGCCCGGTGATTTCGTTTCTGCCTATCCAAAGGCTTCCGGAATCAGGCCTGTCCAATGCCCCAAGAATGTGGAGCAGGGTTGACTTGCCGATTCCCGAAGCGCCGAGCAGGGCAACACAATCACCCTGGCTGGCCATAAAATCCAGGTCCTTTAAGACCTCTATGCGCCCGCCTTCAAAGAAATAGCTCTTGCAAAGGCCCTGGGCGCAAAGGCCGTGGCTGCATACAGCAGAGGAATCATCCATAGCGGATCGTCTCCACCGGGTCCAGCCGGGATGCCTGCCAGGCAGGATACAGGGTGGCCAAAAAGCAAATGAGCAGGGCTGCGCCCGCAATCACCGATACATCCAGAAGCTCCATGCTTACAGGAAGCTCGCCGAAAGGATAAACTGTGGGGTCGAGGCGCACCACGCCATAACGATCCTGTATATAGCAGAGAATCGAGCCTGCCGATACCCCCAGGGCGGTTCCTGTTATCCCTATGGTCATGCCGTTGTGGATGAAGATTTTAAGGATGCTGCGCCGGGTTGCGCCCATTGCCTTTAAAACGGCAATGTCCTTTTTCTTTTCCATGACAGTCATAATAAGGGTGCTGGCAATGTTTAAGGCAGCCACCATCACAATGAACAGAAGAAGCACGAACATGGCAAGCTTTTCAAGCTCAAGGGCCTTGAACAGCCCGGAATTTAACTGTATCCAGTCCTGCACCCAATAGGGAAGGCCCAGAACCCTCTGGATGTGGCGGCGCACATCCCCCACCCCATAGATGTCCCTGACCGAGGCTTCCACGCCGGTCACCGCATCCCCCATGCGGAAAACAGCCTGGGCGTCTGAAAGCTCCATCCAGGCAAAGCCCGCGTCATACTCGTACCAGCCCGAATCAACAATTCCGGCCACTGCTATGCGCCTTATGCCGGGCATTGCCATAAATGGGGTAAGGGTTGTTTTTGGGGTCACAAGGGTGATTGTGTCTCCCGGCCTCACGCCAAGGGTTGTGGCAAGAACGCTTCCAAGCAGTATGCCGGGCCGGAAGGATTCTTCCTTGTCCTGCCCGTCAAGGGCGGGTTTTTTGAGATCCTCCACAGACCCCCAGCTCACAAATCGGCCAATATCCACCACCTGGTTGGAGCGATGCAGATCCATGCCCCTTATGACAGCCCCGGCGCTGGTGCGAGGCCCCCGCAAAAGTGCGTGCTCCTGAACAAAGGGCGCAACGCCTGCAATGCCTGGGGTGTTCTCAAGGGCCTCCACAATGGGGCCGTAATCCTCCACATTGCCTGTGTGGGAAAGCACCATAAGGTGCGGGCTTAAGCCTAAAATCATGGAGCGCATCTTCTGCTCCGCCCCGGTCATCACGGCCACCACCACCACAAGGGCCATCACCCCCACCAGCACGCCGCAGGTGGAAATGAAGGTGTTTATGCTGATGAAGGCCTCGCTGCGCTTTGCCCGCAGGTAGCGGCCGCTTACAAAAGATTCAAAACCCATGCAAATCCGCCTGGAGTGTGCCCTTGATTTTATGAACCCGGCCTTAACTGGGGGAAGAATATGACATCCCTTATGGAAGGGCAGTCTGCAAGAAGCATCACAAGCCGGTCTATGCCCACGCCCTGGCCCGCAGTGGGCGGCATTCCGTATTCCAGGGCCTCTATGTAATCCTCGTCCATGGAGTGGGCCTCCTCGTCTCCTGCGTCCTTGTCCGCCATCTGCTGCAAAAAGCGGCCCCGCTGGTCATCCGGGTCATTCAACTCTGAAAAGCCGTTTGCTATCTCCCTTCCTGCAATGAAAAGCTCAAAGCGCTCGGTAAGGTCCGGGTCTTTTGAGCTGCGCCGGGAAAGGGGAGAAACCTCCACAGGATAACCTGTTATGAAGGTGGGGGCAACAAGGGAAGGCTCCACAAGAACATCAAAGAGCTTGGTCACTATTTTGCCTGTGCGGGCCTTTTCGTTTACAGGAACGCCCTTTTCCCGCGCAAAGGCGATAAGCTTTTCCCTGTCGCCAAGCCAGGCCGGGTCAAGGCCGCCGATTTCCTCCAGGGCTTTGGCCAGGCTCATGGACTTCCAGGGAGGGGCAAAATCTATTTCGCTGCCCTGATAGACTATTTTTGTCTGCCCAACCACCTTTTGGGCCACAAAGGCAAACATTTCCTGGCTAAGCTCAATCAAGTCCTTGTAGGTGGCATAGGCCTGGTAGAACTCCAGCATGGTGAATTCCGGGTTGTGCCGGGTGGAAATGCCCTCGTTGCGGAAATTGCGGTTGATTTCAAAAACCCGCTCAAGGCCACCAACCACAAGGCGCTTGAGGTACAATTCCGGCGCAATGCGCAGGTAAAGGTCCATGTCCAGGGCATTGTGATGGGTCTTGAAGGGCGCTGCCTCGGCTCCGCCTGCAATGGGCTGCATCATGGGTGTTTCCACTTCCAGAAAACCCCGCTCCTCCAGAAAGGCGCGCAGGGCGGAAATGGTTTTTGCCCTGCGGACAAAAATCTCCTTCACGCCGGGGTTGGCAATGAGGTCCAGGTAGCGGCGGCGGTAGCGCTTTTCAGGGTCTTTGAGGCCGTGGAACTTTTCGGGCAGGGGCCTCAAGGCCTTTGAAAGAAGGCGCAGATTTTTCACGGCAAGGGTAAGCTCGCCTGTTCTGGTTGTGAAAAGCGTGCCGGAAAAGCCTGCAAAGTCGCCCATGTCCATCTGCTTGTAAACAGCAAAATCCTCGGCGCTTATGTCATCCTTTTTTATATAGGCCTGGAGTTGGCCGGTGGCATCCTTGAAGCGCAGAAAGGCGCTTTTGCCAAAGCTGTTTATGGCCATCACCCGGCCTGCCAGCACAAATTGCCCCCCCTGGTCCGGCGCAATCTGCATGGCATGGGAGCCATCCGCCTGCTCCTGGTTTTGTTGGGACGCGGCCTTTTCTCCGGCCAGCTTCACCTCCTCCACAGTGTGGACAGGAACAAAGTCGTTGGGAAATGGGTCCACGCCGGCCTGGCGCAGGTTGTTGAGTTTTTCCTTGCGGATTTCTGTTTCGGGTTTCACTCTTTGTCATCCCAGGATTGCAGGCGCTGCAATCCATTATTTTTTCTGTTTTAGGGAAAAGCGGCCGGTTGGGCAAAGCCTGTCAGGGCCGCCCGGATTTTTCCGGCTGCCCAGCCTTTTGACAGGAGTGCTAAACCACTTTGCCCCTCAAAGGTCAAGCCCCCTGCTGTTTTGGAACAAGCTGCTTAGCCTATGCCTGCCTGCGCAGATCAAGGGAGACAAGGCCGGATTTGGGGGCCACAAGAGAAAAGGTTGTGCCCTGGCCTGGGACGCTCTCCACATCCAGGCGGAAGCCGTAAGCCTCGATGATGCGGTGAACAATGGAAAGCCCCAGTCCGCTTCCCCCGGGCCGGGTGGAGAAAAAAGGCTCGAACATGCACTGCAAGGTCTGCTCGTCCATGCCCGCGCCGGAATCCTTTACAATGATGATTGCCGCATTGTCATGGCCCTGGCGGGTTTCAATGCGTATCTCCCCTTGGCTCTTTATGGCCTCTGCGCTGTTTAGCAACAAGTTCCACAGCACCTGCCGGAAGTGGTGGGGGTCCATCTGTATAACCAGATCCGGCTTGTATTTTGTGATGACGCGGATGCGCGAGGAAACGGTCTTGTCCTGCAAGAAAAGCTCAAGGGTTTCGGAAATGGCCGGCGCAAGCAAAAGGGGCTGGGGAACTCCGGAAACAGGCCGCGCAAAGGTTAAAAATTCCGACACAAGGTTGTTCAGCCGGTCAGCCTCGCGGCAGATTATGCCCATGAGCTTCTGGTGGGATTCGTCGAGCGTAAGCTCGTCATCCAGAAGATGAACCGAGCCTACAAGGGCTGCCAGGGGGTTTTTTATTTCATGGGCCAGGCGGGATGCCATTTCTCCTATGGCCGCCATTTTCTCCACCCTGCGCATGTGCTCATGCACAGCTTTAAGCTCGCGCCGGGTGCGGCGCTCCTGCTCACTGAGCACCGCAGCAAGCATACCCACCAGAAAGCAGGCAAGCGCAGTGACCGATGCCTTGAAAACCACATTGGCCCAGTTGAGCCTCCAGGCGGGAAAATTCTGCTCCACATCAAAGGGGAGCAGAATCTGGTAAAACTCCAGGGTGAGAAGCGCGGCATAAAGGGCCGAGCAGAAGGCCGCCACGGTAAGTATGCCCCGGCGGCCCAGAAAAATGCTCGAATAGATTATGACCACAAGGTACAGAAATGAGAAAACGCTTCCGTATCCGCCTGTAACGAAAACAACCGCCGTGACCAGCATGGCGTCAAGGGAAAGCTGCACCTGCACCTGGCTGGACAGGCTCAGGCCGGAAAACAGCCTGGCGTAAATCACCGTAAGAACATAGGTAGTCCCGATGATGCTGTAAATCACCAGCATCGGCGGGTCTAGCAGCACCAGGGAATGGCGCTGCCAATGAAGGAGAACCGTGGCCCCCAGAAGCAGGGTGGTAAAAATCACCCGCAAAAACATGAGCCATTGCAGGCGGCTTAACAAAAGGCCTTCCGGGGCTTGTATAAGCTCGTTTCCCGGCTGCCATGAGTCGAGGGGCAGCCCCTTTTTCATGCCCGCAAGCACGCTTTTGAATCGGCTTTCGACCATCAGCGCCCTTTTGGCTAGCCTATTGCTGCGGCCATCTGGAAGATGGGCAGGTACATGGCCACCACCAGGCCGCCAATGGTTCCGCCCAGAAAGACCATCATAAGAGGCTCAATCATTGCTGTCAGGTTGTCAACAGCCTGGTCAACCTCCTTGTCGTAGAAGTCCGCGATCTTTTCCAGCATGGCGTCCAAAGCGCCGGTCTGCTCGCCCACGGAAATCATCTGCACCACCATTGATGGGAAAACGCCTGATTCTCCAAGCGGATCAGCCATTGTGCGGCCCTCGGTTATGCCGGAGCGCACATTGTAAAGGGCTGCCTCCACGACCTTGTTTCCTGCTGTTTTGGCGACAATGTCAAGCGAGTCCAGAATGGAAACGCCCGATGAGAGCATTGTTCCCATTGTGCGGGTGAATTTGGCCACCGCCACCTTGCGCAGAAGGGGGCCGAAAACAGGGGCTTTGAGCAAAATCTCATCCATGATGTGCCGCCCCTTTGCCGTGGCCACAAACCTTTTGTAGGCATAGCTCAAAATCACAACACCCACTATGATGAACAGGATATTGCTCTGCACAAACTCGCTCAAGTTGACAACAATCTGGGTTGGGGCGGGAAGCGCGCCTCCAAAGTCGGAGAACATCTTTTCAAAAACCGGAATAACAAAGACAAGGATGATGCCGACAACCAGGACCGCCACAATG
>JASEHB010000530.1 GCA_030018745.1 Desulfatibacillaceae bacterium
GCGGGCATTTTGGAAAACTCCACTTCGGATCTCATCTGCATGGCAGAAGACATAGCCCTTTCCCACCACGAAAGATGGGACGGCAGGGGCTATCCTTATGGAATTTCCGGTTCCGAAATTCCTTTGTCGGCCCGCATAACATCTGTTGCGGATGTGTTTGACGCCCTTACCAGCAAACGGCCTTACAAGGAGGCCTTTCCCGAAGAAAAGGCCTTTGGCATCATACGGGAGGAGCGGGGCAGCCAGTTTGACCCGACTGTTGTGGATGCCTTTTTCTCCATTCAGGATAAAATTCTTGAAATCAAAAAAGAGCACCGCTACACGGACTTCAAGCCTTTGCCCCTTTAAAGCGGCGGCTTGGCCTTAAAAATGAGCAATGCCAAATTTTGTTGGCGCACCGGAAAGAAAGGCCTTCAAATTGAGCAACCCTTTTAAAACCCAGCCCCTGCCGGATTTTACAGGCAAGGTGGTGGTTTTGTATCTTGAAAACCGCACCTATGAGCATGTTGTGGTGCTTGACAGCCCGGAGTTCACCATGCAGGGAGGGCGGCTTTTTTTGACCGGGGAAATTCCCGAAGGCGTGTCCCCCAACGACTGGGCGTCAAGAATTTCAAGCAATGTGGCCTGGGACCGCATTGAGGAATACCTTGTTTTTGCAAGCCTGGATGACTATCTTTCCCGCGCATCCATTGCAATGGATGAAAATATGCTCCAGTAGGCCCCTGGGTTGCCCGCCCGTCCCGCCATCAAGCGCACCGAAGAAGCGAAAATAAGGGATCAGAAAGCGCCTGCCTGGGACTTTTGCCCTTCTTTTCTTGGGGCCGGATATCTGCTATTAAGGAAAAAGAATAGATTCTGCGTATTGCCAACCTTTTTCCGGAGCAGGAGCAATGAGCGTGCAGACCCAGACCGGCCCGGCAGCCCTTGACCGCAGGGATGTTGCCAAAAAAATGTACCATTACATAGAGAAAAAGGCCCTGGACGCATACAACAGCGGTGAGGATGAGTTTTTCATAGGCTACATGATGATTGTCCGGGATCTGGGCTTTGAAACCTCGCCGGACAACACCTTTGCCTTCATGGATGATGAAGGCTCACAGGATTATGACATATCCTTTTTTGACGAGCCTGTGGCAGCCTTCATCTACAAGGTCGGGCGGCTTCTCATGAAAAAGCACGGCGACAAGATTCGCGCCCTGGAAATGAGAAACGACATTCTTTATATTTTCTTTGCTTGACGCCCATGCGCATTCTTATTGTAGAAGACGACAAAAAAATTGCCTCCTTTGTGGCCAAAGGCCTAAAGGAGGAGGGCTTTGCCGTGGATGTGGCCCATAACGGGGTGGATGGCCTGCATTTGGGCCAGACAGAGCCTTATGATGCCGCAGTGGTGGATATAATGCTTCCGGGCCTGGATGGCCTTACCCTTATTGAGCGGCTGCGGGCGGGCGGCATCAAGACTCCTGTGCTGATTCTCTCTGCCAGGCGCTCGGTGGATGACCGGATCAAGGGGCTGCAAACCGGCGGGGATGATTATCTTGTAAAACCCTTTTCCTTTTCCGAGCTGGTGGCCCGCCTCCAGGCCCTTATCCGCAGGTCGGCCCAGGTGTCCCAGCCCTCAACGCTCTCCGTTGCCAACCTCAATCTGGATCTGCTGGCCCGTCGGGTATGGCGGGACGATTCCGAAATAAGCCTTCCGGCCAAAGAATTTGCACTGCTTGAATACCTGCTCCGAAACCCTGGCCGCATTGTCACCAAAACCAGCATACTTGAAAATGTTTATGACTATTCCTTTGATCCCCAGACAAATGTGGTGGATGTTCTGGTGTGCCGCCTTCGCAACAAGGTGGACAAGGACTTCTCCCCCAAGCTGATTCATACCGTGCGGGGAATGTGTTATGTCCTCAAAGAAAAGTAGCCGACTGGGCCTCACATTTTCTCTCAAGCTTTCCCTGGTGTACGCCCTGTTTTTTTCCATTGCCTCCGTGGCGCTTTTTGGCGCGGTCTATTACACGGTTCACGGCATGGTGATGCGCGGCGAAAAAGATGTGGTTGAGGCCCGGATTCGGGAATACCGGGCATGGTATGCCGAAGGAGGGCTTGCGGCCCTGCAAAGGCGCTTTTACGACCGCTCGGACATGACCCGCGACATTTATTTTGTGCGCGTGGTGGGTCCGGGCAATGCAGCTCTTTTTGTGAGCATTCCCCGCGGAGCCGGCTCTGTTGACCTTATTCAGATAAACCTGGCCCAGGTGGAAAAGCCCCAGCCCTGGTACAATGCCCTGCTTGGCCGGGGTACGGAAAACACCTGGACCGTGGTCTCGGACACCCTTGCCCAGGGCCTTGTTCT
>JASEHB010000531.1 GCA_030018745.1 Desulfatibacillaceae bacterium
CTTTCCAACATCCCTTAATCACAAGGTAAAAATTATTTTGGGGGTGCATAAAAATCTCTTGCATTGGCTCAAAAACGGATTATAATATTTGTCTAAATGGAGGGTGCTCCATTTAAGGTTTGCAGATCGGTTTTCCAGCCGGATACGATTTGCATTTTTGTAACTTTTCATTCCTTGTTTCATCTTTAGGAGCGGGGCAAATGCATTTGAAAGCGTATAACAACCGGCTGTGCCGGAAAGTTGTTCCGGCAGCCCCCACGGAAGACGAGGAGGGTGACGACAAACCTCCGGATCAGCGGCTGCTTCAGACCGCGCCATCCTACCCCCAGCCTTTTTTTACCCCAAGCGTCAAAAGCCGTATCATTTATTTTTCCCAGCAGCGCACCCGTCAGACCAACCCAGTAAGTCGGGCATTCAGGAAAAAGTTTTATCCGCAAGTGCCTACCAAGCTTTGGAACAGTTGGCAATGGCAGGTGAACAACCGCATCCGGACAGCCGGGCAGTTGAAGAGGTTTCTTGCCCTTTCCCCTGATGAGTCGGCAGCCCTGGAAAACCCTGGGGCCAAGCTTCCTCTGGGCGTTACACCCTATTACATGAGCCTTGTGGACAGGAATGATGCGCAAAGCCCCATAAGACGCACGGTCATTCCCACAATCTGTGAAACCCTTCGCTCGCCCGGAGAGGAAGACGACCCTCTTGGTGAAGACTCCCAAAGCCCGGTCCCCGGCCTGGTACATCGCTACCCGGACCGCGTTCTGCTGCTGGCAACAGACTTTTGCTCCACCTTTTGCAGGTACTGCACCCGGTCCCGCGTGGTGGGTCATAACAGCATTTACCCCAGCCGCTCACGGCTGGAGGCGGCTTTCGACTACATTGAGGCAACGCCATCGGTAAGGGATGTGCTCCTTTCCGGAGGCGACCCCCTCATGCTTGGCGATGAAAAGCTCAACTGGATTTTAACAAGGCTTCGCAGCATAAAGCATGTGGAGATAATACGCATAGGCACCAAGGTTCCTGCGGTTCTGCCCCAGCGTATTACCCCGCAACTTGTCAAGATGCTGCGCAACCATCACCCTTTGTGGATGAGCCTGCACTTTATCCACCCGGATGAATGCACGCCCGAAACCCACAGGGCCTGCACCATGCTGGCAGATGCAGGCATTCCGCTGGGTTCCCAGACCGTGCTGTTAAAAGGGGTCAATGATAGTGTTGAAACCATGACCAGCCTTATGCACGGTCTTATGAAAATGCGCGTGAGGCCCTACTACCTCTACCAGTGCGACCCCATCACAGGATCAGCCTCCTTCCGCACCCCGGTGCAGAAAGGCCTGGAGATTCTTGCAGGTATGCGCGGCTTCACAAGCGGTTATGCCGTGCCAACCTATGTGGTGGACGCACCCGGCGGCGGCGGCAAAATCCCGCTCATGCCCGATTATATGGCAGGAAGGGACGAGGCTGGCGAGCTTATTTTGAGAAACTACAAAGGAGACCTGCACCGTTACCCGGACTGCCAGGAAAACCCGGTATTCTAAAGGCTTAAAAGCCGCGTTCTAAACGGGCGCGGCTTGGCCTTTAAAACCGGGGAAATCCTGCACAACTGTATCAGGAAACAGCAAAACAGGGATGTTCCGCCAGGCGCGGAATGTCCCTTTTCTATTGGGGCAGAATATTTTTTCAAGAGGGTTCAAAAGGTTATTTTCTTTCAACTTGCAGTTGCCGGAGTTGCCAAAACCGGCCAGTGGAGGGGTTTTGCCATGAGCGAACTTGAGCCCCTGTGCGCCCGCTGCGCAAAAAGGGGAAAGACCTGTTGCCAATGGTCAGAGATTTACATTACACAAGGAGATGTAAACCGTATCTTGCTGATGACCGGGCAAAGCGGATTTTATGAGTATCGGACAGCACAGAATCCTCAATACCTGGATCAGGCCGATGACCCGCCCTGGCGGGAGCATGTTTTCCGCGCTGACGGGGCAAGAAGGGTTTTAAAGCGCGGCCCTGGCGGAGACTGCATCTTCCTTGGGAACAAGGGTTGCCTTCTGCCCTTGGATTGCAGGCCTCTGGTCTGTCGTCTTTATCCATTCACATACCATTACGAGGGCATCCACGAGGAGCTTGAGACTGGTTGCCCCAGAGAGCTTGTTGAATCGGGCGATATGCTGCTAAAAGAGTTGGACATGAACCCTGAACAAGCCCGAAAATGGCACCAGACCCTTTATGCGGAGATTTGCTGTCACAATGACTACGATAGGCCTGACATATGACTTGAGAAGCGAGTACCTTGCCCAGGGCTATTCCCTGGACCAGACAGCCGAATTTGACCGGGATGATACCATTGAGG
>JASEHB010000532.1 GCA_030018745.1 Desulfatibacillaceae bacterium
GGAGCAGTGGCTTTGGCAAGGCCTGCCATTGCGGATTCTACATTGAGGCGGATTGTGGACAAGGGGGCCATGAGGCCCATTAAAACGAAGATGTGACCGGTTTCGGTCTGGCGGACGAAGATGCGGCGCCTGGCAAATACCAGGGTGGCCTCTTTTGCGTTATCAAGGCTTTTTATGAGGGCCGGCCAGGGGGCTTTGGCAACATCTGACTTTGTATCAACGGAGATTTCCGAGAAGGCAACCTTCCCTTCCTTGTCCACGAAAATCACTCCGTAAACATTGTCCATGCCCAAAATATCTGCAAAAATCTCCTTCATATGGCAAAACTTTTCCCTGGTCTAAAAAAGGGCCTGCACAATTTGGGTTTTGGGGCACCTGGGCGTAAGTTGCGCCAGGACCACCTTTTCGCCTTTAAAGATGAGCTTGTCAGGAGAATCGCCGTTATCCAGGTAGGCAAACTGAAGTTCCCCGGCATCAAAAACGCTGCCGACTGCTTCCATGCTTTGGACAAAGCCATGCATGGAGTCGTCAATTTTAATACCCGTAAGGCCACAGCGGTCGCCCACCTTGTCGAGCCTGCCCCGCACAATAGCCAGGGTGTCCTCGCCCGGAGGAGGCAAAACCGGTTCAGGCTCTTCTTGGGCCTTTTGGCCGGTTTCAAGGTCCTCATCGGTGAGAGCCTCATAGCCGCCCAAAGAGTCGTCCGCCCCTGCCTGAAGGTCTGCATCTGCAAGGTCTGCGGAATACTCGCTCAACTCCTCGCCAGAATCCTCGCCCGTGCCTGCGTGCCTGCCGGTTTCATCCTTGCGGCGCATGGCTTCAAGCAAAAGGCCCTGGGCGTTTTGCTCGATCGCTGCTTCGCGGGGGGGGCAGCCGTTCTGTATGGAGAGGGAGACCTCGTCCCAAGTGAAGATGGCGTAGGCGGCCTCTGCGCCGGCGAGATTCCGGATTCTGGCGTCAAGCAGGGCGCCGTCCTTGAAGAACAGAACGCCAAGCTCGTCATGGGCCTCGTTTTCCATGCGGATGACGCAGGAGCGCTCCTCCATCTCAATCATCTGCAAGAACATTCCGGGGCTTACACCCCGCAGGATTCCGGCATCGCCCTCTTTTTTGATGGCAGCATTGACCTTGCGGGCCAGGTCCTTGAAATCCATTGGCTTGGGCAAAAAGTGCATGGCGCCCTTTGCCTTGGCCATTTCCTCAAGCTCTGGAGAGGCGGGGCCGCTGATAAAGACCGGCACTTCAGGGTATGTTTCAAAAAGAATGGCAAGGAGGTTATGCGCCTGGCCGTCATCAGGAGACTGGGCGCAGATGAGCACCACGGAAACCGGCAGCCTTGTCAGCTCGGCAGCGGCTTCCTCAACACTGGTGGCCACCAGCACCACAAAGGAGTCGGAATAAGGCTCCAGGGCATCAATGGCCTGTGAGAGAAAGGCCTCGTCAGAATCCACGATTAGAATGTGTCTTGTTGCCATCCGGCAGCCCTCAAAAGACCCTGCCATGTGCACCCGGCATTCCCCTGGCCAAAGCGCACCCCGCATAATCTTGTAAGAATAATAAAATGAAGTATCTTTGTCAAAGATTTACTTGATTTTCAAGACAAAGCAGCTTTTTTTCCTTAAAAACAAATTAAGATGCCTTGTTTTGCAATCCCTGAACCACCCATTCCGGCACCCAACAGGCACAACAAATTGTTTTGTTTTTGGATTTGGCATACAAGCCCCGGTGATGGCCAATGTGGCCAGAAAAAACAGCAATTCAAACCACGAAAAGCACGAAACACACGAAAAAAAGGCCAAATTGCTGGGTGAACCCGCGCATTGCAAAAGAGCTGCCCACACATTTTACGGCAAATTGTTGGGTGAACCCGCGCTTCGCGCGGAACCACCCAACCTGCGAGGCTTGTTGCAGATTCGTGGCCCAACAACAATCCGTTTTCCGTTTTTGCCTTGCCGCCTTTGCCGCCCAATACCTGGTTTTGTTGGGCTACGCTAAAGCTTTCGCTGCACTATCCCAACCTACGATTCTTGCCGTCCGGCGCGTGGGTTTGTTGGGTGAACCCGCGCTTCGCTCGGAACCACCCAACCTACCTTTCAACCACCAGCGTACAGGGCGGGTCCAGGCCGTAGCTTTTCCTTTTCAGGCAACAGCGCGAAGGGCGGTTCCAGGGAAACGAGGGCAAGGCGCGCGAGTGAGGAATGAGGGAGTGTACTTTTAGTACATGACCGAAATTCCGAATGAAGCGCAACACAGCCCACGGCTTCCTGGGGCCGCCTCTCCACACAAACAGGGCGGGTCCAGAGGGTCATGGGCAAGGCTTGCGAGTTT
>JASEHB010000533.1 GCA_030018745.1 Desulfatibacillaceae bacterium
TTTAAAAATACACATAACCCTTTGATTTAAAGGATTTTTGTCTTATTTTTCAGGGTGATTTCTTGTGTATTTTGGCCAATAATACCCCAATATATTGTATATGTCAATATTTTTTTAACAAATTTCGGAACTTGCAGCGCAAAAACGGCCTCTCCAGGGCCGATTCTTACCCGAAAACCTGTTTGCACAGCTTGCCCAGGCTGCCCAAATCTTCGCAAACATGAATGCCAGCTTCCTTCATGGCTGCTATTTTGCCCTGGGCAGTGCCTGACGAGCCGGAGATGATGGCCCCTGCATGGCCCATGCGGCGGCCGGGGGGGGCCGTAAGCCCGGCAATGAAGCCCACAACAGGCATGGAAAGCTTTTCCTTGATGAAGCTGGCAGCCTCCTCCTCGGCGGTTCCGCCGATTTCGCCCACCATGACAACGCCCTTTGTGTCCGGGTCCGCCTCAAATGCAGACAGGCAATCAATAAAATTGGTGCCGTTGACCGGGTCTCCGCCAATGCCTATGCAGGTGGTCTGGCCTATTCCCTGAAGGGTTAACTGGTGAACCACCTCGTAGGTTAGGGTGCCGGAGCGGGACACAACGCCGATGGGGCCGCCGGGCTTGTGAATGACCCCAGGCATGATGCCCACCTTGCACTGGCCCGGAGAGATTACGCCGGGGCAGTTGGGGCCGATGAGCCGAACGGGCTTTCCTGCGATGTAGGTTTTTACGCGCATCATGTCCAGCACGGGAATGCCCTCGGTGATGGCCACCACCACTTCAATTCCGGCGTCCACGGACTCCAAAATGGCATCTGCGGCAAAGGGCGGGGGAACAAAAATGAGGCTGCAATTTGCGCCAGCCTGCTTTTTGGCCTCGGCCACGGTATTGAAAACCGGCACTTCGTCCATTTTCTGGCCGCCCTTGCCCGGAGTTACCCCTGCCACGACATTTGTTCCGTAAGCAATGCACTGGCGGGTGTGGAACTGACCTTCCTTGCCTGTGATTCCCTGGACAACAACCCTTGTGTCGCTGTTTACGAATATGCTCATGGGTGCGTCTCCCTGAATGCTTTATTTGAATGAACAGCCTGATTTTTTTAAAATGCCGCCCCTAACGGACAAGATCCGCCACCTTTTGGGCTGCATCAGCCAGATCCTTTGCGCTGATCAAGTTAAGGCCGCTTTCTTTTAAAATGCGCCTTCCCTCATCCACATTGGTGCCTTCCATGCGCACAACAACAGGCACATTAAGCCCCACCTTTGTGGCAGCCTCAACAACACCGGAGGCCAGAACATCGCAGCGCAGTATTCCGCCGAAGATGTTGATCAAAATGCCCTTCACATTGGGGTCTGAAAGGATGATGCGGAATCCGTTTTCCACCATCTGGGCATTTGCTCCGCCTCCCACATCCAGAAAGTTGGCTGGCTGGGCGCCTGCCTGTTTGATAATGTCCATTGTGGCCATTGCAAGGCCCGCGCCGTTAACCATGTTGCCGACATTGCCATCCATTTTTATGTAATTGAGGTTGTGCCTGGATGCCTCCACCTCAAGGGGGTCCTCCTCGTCAAGGTCGCGCATCTCCACAATTTCCGGGTGGCGGTACAGGGCATTGGAATCAAAGCTCATCTTGGCGTCAAGGGCGATAACCCTGTCATCTGCGGTGAGGACAAGCGGGTTTATTTCCAATAGCGAGCAGTCCTTTTCCACAAAAAGCCGGAAAAGGCTTTTGGCAATGGCTGTCATGGCCTTTACCGCAGCAGCGGGAAGATTGAGGCCGAAAGCCACCTGCCGACAATGGTAGGCCTGTATGCCCACAAGAGGATCAACTGCCACCTTTATTATCTTTTCAGGGGTTTTGGCTGCCACCTCCTCAATGTCCATGCCGCCTGCCTCGCTCACCATGAAAACGATCTTTGCAGTGGCGCGGTCAGGGATTATGGAAAAGTAAAGCTCCTTTGCAATGGCAAGGCCTTCTTCCACCAGAAGCTTTTTCACCAACCTGCCTTCAGGCCCGGTCTGGTGGGTTACAAGGGTCATGCCATAAATGGCCTGGGCATGGCTTTTGGCTTCATCTACGGTTTTGGCTATTTTAACTCCGCCGCCCTTGCCGCGGCCCCCTGCGTGAATCTGGGCCTTTACAACAACCGGAAACGAGCCAAGCTCCTTTGCCGCTTCCAGGGCATCCTCAACAGAGCTTGCAGCCCGGCCCCTGGGAACAGGAATCTTGTAATCGGCAAAAAGCTGCTTGGCCTGAAATTCGTGTATTTTCATGGCAGGCTCTCCAAGATGTTGCTTGGTTTAATTTTGTTAAAAAGCGCACCCTTAATCTGCCGGAT
>JASEHB010000534.1 GCA_030018745.1 Desulfatibacillaceae bacterium
GGCTGTTGCCGATTATATGCCCGGCGTGGTTGTGTTTCCGGCAGATACGGCCCAAGTTGAACAGCTTGTTGCGCTTGCCAACCAGACAAACACGCCCATAACCCCGCGCGGGGCAGGCACAGGCATGACAGGGGGAAGCGTTGCAGTATGCGGCGGGGCGGTAATGGTTTTTTCCCGCATGAACCGCATAATTTCCATAGACAGCCAAAACCTTGTTGCCTGTGTTCAGCCGGGGGTCATAACCGGCAAGTTTCAGGAGACTGTGGAGGAAAAGGGACTTTTCTACCCGCCTGATCCTTCAAGCGCGGCCTTTTCCACCATAGGCGGCAATGTGGCCCAGTGCGCCGGAGGCCCCAGGGCAGTAAAATACGGCGTCACAAGGGATTTCGTTCTTGGGCTTGAGGCGGTAACCGGAAAAGGGGAGGTCATCTCCACCGGGGTTAAAACCGCCAAGGGCGTTGTGGGTTATGATCTCACCCGCCTTATTGTAGGCTCTGCCGGAACCCTTGCCCTTATCACCCGCATATTTCTGCGCCTTTTGCCGCTGCCTGAATGCGTAAGAACACTCACAGCGGTTTTTGACCGCATGGAGGATGCTGCCGGGGCTGTTGCACGGCTCTTTGCCGCAAAAATTGTCTGCCGCAGCATAGAGTATCTTGATAACGCAGCCATTGTCTGCGCTGAAAAGGCCATGGCCGCCGGGCTTCCAACAGATGCAGGAGCGCTTCTGCTGCTGGAGGTTGACGGAGACTTTGCCTCAACAGAGTCCCTTGCCGCAAAGGCCCTGGAGGTTTGCAGGCAGGCAGGGGCAAGCCAGGTTGCAGGCCTGGAAGACCCCCAAAGGGCCGCCCTTTTCTGGAAGGCCAGAAAAGCCCTTTCTCCTGCCCTTTACCAGTACGGCCCCCACAAGATAAATGAGGACATAGTTGTCCCCAGAAACCGAATTCCGGATATGGTTACCCGCATCAATTCCATAAGGGAGCGCACCGGCCTTACAATGGTGAGCTTCGGCCACGCAGGGGACGGCAACATCCATGTCAATATAATGCTGGACAAGTCCGACTTGGCGGCAGCCAAAAAGGCAAAGCAGGCTGTTGAGGAGATTTTCGACTACACACTTGAACTGGGCGGGACAATATCCGGCGAGCACGGGGTGGGCATCACCAAGGCCCCCTATTTTTCAAAGGAAATAGGCCCGGCAAGCCACCGGATAATGAAGGAAATAAAAAAGGTCTTTGATCCAAATTCCATATTGAACCCCGGCAAAATGCCCTAGGCTTTTTGTCCAAAGGCGGAACACGGGACGGCTTTTGCTCTACCAGGTTATTGATGTGCTGTTGACAAGCCCGCCTATTAGAAGCATCACCCCAATTGCTATGGCGCAGTAGCCGAACAAGTAATAGAGAGTTTTTGCGCCTGGCCCTGCTTCCGGAACCATCATCTTTTCAAGCTCTCCAGCTTCCTTGAGATGAGCCAGCCATTGGGGCCTTTCGTGTCGGGCATGATCCATATCCACGCTTCCTTCAAACATTGCCCTATCCATGGGAAAGTTTCGGCGGCGGAGATGCCCTATGAAGAAGTGGATGATAAAAACATGAGTCATGGCCAGTATTGCTTCAATTCGGTGAATCCAGAAAGCTACATTAAGTCCCCATCCGGGAACGATTTCGCTTGACGCAAGGGGGTAGGCAAGCAGCAGACCTGTTATCCCAAGTATTGGAATCCCCCAGAAAACAGCCCAGTAGTCGAACTTTTCCCAGTATCCCCATCGGCCCACCTTCGGCTCCTTTGCAAGACCGAAAAACCAAAGCACATGCTGGAAAAACTGCTTTAAGTCGTTCGGGCCGGGGATAAGGGAATCAGGCCCGAAAAGACTTGCAGGGAAACCCTTCCAGTTGAAGGTTGCAAGAATGTAGATGATATGCACGGCAAAGCCGCATATCATGATGATTCCCACAACCTTGTGAACCGCAAGGGAGGCTTCAAACCCGCCGAAAATCCATGCCAGTCTTGTTCCGAAGGGCGTTTCAATATACATCCTTGCAAGGCCTGTGGCGCTCTGAATCATAAAGCTGATTATGAGGGCAAGATGAAAAAGCCTCTGGGTTGCTGAAAACCTTTTCAGCCGTATCTTGTTTTCCCTATGGGGGGTCATTTTCCGATCCCCTCCTTTTTGTTTTTCACAAACAATTCGCGTATGCCCCAGGCCACTGTGTGGGGCAGAAAAACCAGAAATGTGCCGCCTGCTATCACAACCATTATCCAGAACGCATAAAACAGAACGGGCAGGGAGTTGGCAGTGGAAAGCCTTGAAGGATT
>JASEHB010000535.1 GCA_030018745.1 Desulfatibacillaceae bacterium
TACTTGTTGGTGAATATGTTGCCTTCCACCTGAAGGGTAAGCTCCGAAACAAAGTTTTCCGCAGCCACCATTTCAAGTGTGCATTCCTGGCGCTTTAGCTCATTTAAAAAAATTCGCGCTGCATCAGGGTCTGCCGCCAAAAGAAGCTCTGCCACATTCTTGTGTGCCATTTTGTGTTCCCCGTTGATCCCCAAGTTGATCCCCAAAAAGTGTAACCACCCAAAAAAACTACAAAATTTATAAGGCTGTCAATTTACAGCAAAGGCTTTTTCCTGTCAAACCTTTTTCCGGGCCAAAATGGCCACCCATTCTTCCTTCTGCCGGGTTTCCAATGCCTCAAGGCCCTGTTGGGCCAGGACAATTTTCACAGATTCCTGCTGCTCAACAAGAATGCCTGAAAGCACCAGGAGGCAGCCCTTGGCAAGGTCCGGGGCAATCTGCTCCAACAGCCTTATCACCGGGCCTGCCTCAATGTTGGCGGCCATAAGGGAGAAATCTTTCACCGCCACGCCCTCTGTCAAATCCCCTGTCAAAAGGGAATAGCGATTTTTTTCCACCTTGTTTTTGATAAGGTTTTCCCTTGCGGTTTCAATGGCTGTCGGGTCATTGTCGCAGCCTGTAACATGGGCTGCGCCAAGCAGGGCCGCGGCAATCATCAATATGCCCGAACCCGTTCCCACATCCAGAAAACGGGTGGAGGGGTTTATGTGCCCCTCCATTAGCGCCATGACAAGGGTTGTGGTGGCATGGGTGCCTGTGCCAAAGGCAAGGCCCGGATCAATGGTGATAACCTTTTCGCCTGGTTTTGCCGCATAAGGCTCCCAGGATGGCCTGACCACAAGCCGGGAAGTGATGTTTGTCGGTTTGAAAAAGGGCTTCCAGGCATCGCGCCACTCGGAGTCATCCCTTTGGCGCACAGAGGCTTTTGCGCTGCCGCCCAAACTTGCCGCAATATCCTCCATTGTTCTGGCAAGGTCTGCGCCAAGTGCGTTTTCACTTTCTGGCAGGTAGGCTATCACCCGGTAAAACTGATCCTGGCGGCCCGGCTCCACAAGACCGGTTTCTCCGGGGCTTTCAAGAACCACCTCAAAAATTCCCTTATCTGCAAAGGCCTGGGTGCACAATTCCTGAAGTGTTTCGGGATGGGGGCCTGATAGGGTGACGGCCATTTCAAGCCAGCGGGTTGAAGAAGGGCTTTTTTTCACTGGGAATCCTCATCCACGAGCATGGCGGAAATAATGGCCTTGTCGCCATAAAGCTCGGTAATGTTGTCTATGGTGCGGTTAAGGCGCTTTTTCTTGTCTGCTCTTTCCGGCAGGTCAAAAATGGACTGCTGATGGCACATTCCCTGCTTTTCGGGCCGGGAAACACCAACCCCCAAAAGCCGCACCGGCATTGTGCCAATTCTTGTTTTTTCCGCAAGCTGCAAACAGGCCTCGAAAAGCTCGGCTGCATCAAAGCATGGCCGCTCAAGGCTCATGGACCGGGAAACCTGGGAAAAATCCGCATACTTTACCTTCAGGGTGAGGGTTTTGCCGGAAAAATTCTCCTTGCGAAGCCTTTTGGCCACGCTCTGGCAAAGGGCGAAAATCTTTTTGTGAGCTTTTTCGCGATCGGAAATATCGGTCAGAAAAGTTTTTTCCCGTCCTATGGAAAGGCTCTCCCTTGCGGGGATAACCTGCCGGTCGTCCTGGCCCCGGCTCAAGGCAAAAATCTGGCGGCCAAGGCTGCCAAGCTGTTTTTCCAAAAGCTCAAGGGGCAGACTGCGGGCATCGGCTATGGTTTTCACCCCCAAAAGCAGAAGCTTTTTTTGGGCTGCCGGACCTACTCCCCAAAGGCGGCTTATGGGCAGGGGCGCAAGAAAAGCGTCAAGCTCATCAGGGGGCACCACCAGAAGGCCGTCCGGCTTGCACAGGTCCGAAGCGATTTTTGCAGCCATCTTTATGGGGGCAACCCCGGCGGAGGCAGTCAGCCCCGTGCGATTGCGCACAGCTTTTTTTATGGATGCGGCAATCTGGCTGCCTGTGCCATGCAGACGGGAACAGTCTGTCACATCAAGAAAGGCCTCATCAATGGAAAGAGGCTCCACAAGGGGTGTGAACTCCAAAAAGATTTCAAAAACCTTTTGGGAAAGCTCTTCATAGCGAGCGCGGCGCACAGGCAGGACAACTGCCTGGGGGCAGCGGCTTACAGCCTGGGAAACAGGCATGGCCGAGCGGACGCCAAAGCGCCTTGCCTCATAAGATGCACTGCACACCACCCCCCTTTGCAGGCTGCCCCCCACAATCACGGGCCTGCCTTCAAGGGAGG
>JASEHB010000024.1 GCA_030018745.1 Desulfatibacillaceae bacterium
GTCGATTAGGCGTGATTGCTTTATACGCAATTGAGGTCCTTTTTAGCTTACATGCTCTACTTGCGAGTCATGGTCCTGTTTGTGGACTAAACTGCGGATGGTGAACAGTCTCGTGTGGCTGTTAAGTGATAAATTAATTGCGGTATTAAGGGGTTATGTTTTCGGGGTCTAACGCGTAATTCAGGCAAGGAGGGTGCAGATGAAGAAGATAAAACTGTTTTTGTTTTTGATGGCTCCTTTGATGTTGCTTGGGTGCGCAACATCTAAACAGTTAACTCTTGTAGGGCCTGGCCATACATTCAGGGATTTGAGGCAGCACACCTTTTCTTCCAGCAAGGACATTAGCTATTTTGATGTGAATATTTCCCCGGATGCCAAACTGATGGCTTTTGTTAAGGAAGAACGAGGGAACAAAGACATATACATAAAGGAAGTCAACAGCAAGGCAATGACCCAAAAAACCTTTCACCCAGGGCAGGAAATACAACCGGCCTTTTCACCGGATGGGACCAAACTGGCCTTTGCGGCTAACTGGCATGGCAATTGGGACATATTTGTGATCAATGTAGAAGAGGGAAAGGCAACGCGCCAGATTACATTTTCAGACGAAAACGAGATTTCGCCCAGCTGGTCAAAGGACGGGAAAAAGATAGCTTTTTCTCGTTTTTCTCGTTCTGGCTGGCGTTGGGAGATATGGACTTTCGATTTTGAAACTGGTGCTTTTACCAATTTAGTCCCAGGGTTATATCCCACCTTTGCGCCCACTGATAATATTCTCGCATTTCAAAGGCCTAACGAGGCCTCCAAAGAAAAATATTATGGAATCTGGACCATTACCGAAAGTGGCATCCGTGAAACCATGATATTAAGTTCCGAGGACGAGGGTTACATAAATCCCACTTGGTCGCCGGATGGAGCAAAACTGGTCTTTGCGGCTGGAGGAAAAGAGGTGGCTCGAGCCGAGCTTTGGACTCAAAAGGAGGGCCAGCTTTTTTTTGAAGGCCAAATCCTGCAAAAAAGAGAGACGGATATTTGGACTATTAACAGAGATGGAACTAACCTGACTCAATTGACTGGCCACGATGGACCAGACTGGAATCCAAGCTGGGCTCGGGATGGCCGCATCTATTTTTCTTCCAAGCGTGATGGCTATTACAATATCTGGAGCGTAATTCCTGAATTTATTACTATTAAGTTTGGTCAAAACCCATAGGCATCTGGCTTAACAAGCGTGGGCAAAACAAAGCCTCCTTTGCATGAGTTTGCATTGGAGGCTTTGTTGTTTTTGCTTTGCTCTTAATTTCTTTTCATGTTGTGCACCTGTTTCAGATGACGGGCAGCAGAGTGTCTGCAAGCTTGCCGGAAGTTTTTCTCAAGTTGCCGGAGAGCATGCGGATAAGGGCCACAAGAACGCGTATGCCAATATCCGGCTCTTTTCGAAGCAGGGTTTCAAAGTCGCGGCGGCTCAAGGTTAGAAGGCGCGTGCCTTGGGCTGCAATGACATTGGCCGAGCGGGGAAAGTCGTCCACAACGGCCATTTCGCCTATGGAGTCTCCCTGCTTGAGCACGGCCAGCAGTTTCTGTCCGCCGCGGGGGCCGTTTTTGGAAACATCCAGAGACCCCTGCACAACAAAGCACATGTAGTCGCCCAACTCGCCTTCCAGAAAAACCACATCGCCTTCCTGCACATCAAAAAAATGCATATAGGGCGCGATGATATCAAGCTCGTCCTGGTTCATTCCGGCAAAAAGGGGGATTTCGGCAAGGGATTGCCGCACGGTTTGGGCAATACTTTCGTGAAATCCTGCGTAAGGATCCCGCGCTCTCATGAACTCCTCCACAGAAGGCGTTAATTCTGCAAGGCTTTTTTTGTTTTGCCGTCTGCCCGTGGCAGGGGCTTTTCCATTTATTTTTCAACAGCCCCCATCCCCAGGAGGGAGAAGGGGGCTGCCGCAAGGCTTTAAGCAAAAACGCTATGCAGCTTCCAGAGCGTCATCAGGAATGTCTGCATTGGTGTAAACATTCTGAACATCGTCAGAATCTTCCAGGGCCTGAAGGAGGCGGACCATCTGCTCTGCCTCCTTGCCGGCAAGGGCAAGAAGAGTCTGGGGAAGCAGGGTTATTTCTGCGCTTTCAATGGTGATTTTCGCATTTTCAATGGCCTGGCGCACAGGCTCGAACTCTGAAGGCTCGGTTATAACATCCCAGGCGTCATCCGCATCCCTTACATCTTCAGCCCCTGCTTCCAGGGCAGCTTCCATCACTGCTTCTTCTCCGGCCTCTGATTTCAAAATGGAGATCACGCCCTTTTTGTCGAACATCCATGCAACGCATCCTGCTTCACCAAGGCTGCCGCCGCTCTTGTTGAAGATGTGGCGCACATCGGCAACGGTGCGGTTCTTGTTGTCCGTGAGGGTCGTAACCAGCACCGCAGCCCCGCCAGGCCCGTAGCCTTCGTAGGTGAATTCCTCGTAGGATGCGCCTTCAAGCTCGCCGGTGCCTTTTTTTATTGCCCGCTCTATGTTGTCTTTGGGCATGTTTTCGGTTTTTGCCGCATTTATGGCTGTGCGAAGCCGTGGATTTGCATCCGCATCCCCTCCGCCCATGCGCGCGGCAACTGTAATTTCCTTGATGATTTTGGAAAATATCTTCCCCCGGCGGGCGTCCGCCGCTCCCTTTTTATGCTTGATGCTTGACCATTTATTGTGGCCCGACATTGTTGCTTCCTCCTGTTAAGGCCTTTATGAACAAAACTTTGTCCATGACCAAAAACGAAAAAAATTGTTTTTCTGCTGCAAAAAAACTTTGCCTTATTCAAGGGGGCTGCTGTCAGTCACGGAATCCGGACTGCCCTTTATAAACCCCCGGCCTATAAGATAAATCTCCGGGCTTTTGCTTCGGGTGCTTTGCGGCTTATAAAGAGAGGTTTTTGAAAAACAGCCCTTTGCCTGTTTCACAAAATCGTCAAAACCTTCCCCCATGAACACCTTGCACACAAAGGCCCCGCCGGGGGCAAGCACGCCTGAAGCCACCCCCAAGGCCGCCTCGCTCAAGGCAACCGAGCGAAGCGCATCGGCAGACTTTATGCCCGAAGTTTTGGGCGCCATGTCCGAAAGCACAAGGTCAAAGCCAGAGCCAATCTCATTGCGCCAGTCAGCCTCCGGGTCGAAAACATCTCCCACAAGGGCTTTTGCGTTGACGGCAAGACTCACTTCAACAGGCTTTATGTCCACACCCACCACTTTACCGCCCGGCTCCACCGCCTTTGATGCAAACTGAAGCCAGGAGCCGGGAGAACACCCCAGATCAAGCACCCTCTGACCGGGGCAAAAGATTTTGTAACGGCTCTCTATTTCCTTTAGCTTGTAAACGCTGCGGGCGGCAAAGCCTTCCTTTTGAGCTTTACGGGTGAAGTGGTCCGCCCAGGGATTTGCCCCTTTTTTTGCGGATTTGTTTCTCTTGTCCGGCTTGGCCACAATACTCCCAAAAATTTTGTCTGCCCGGTGTTGGCAAGGGCCGCCCATTTGCCGACCAAAATTCCATCAGGGTATTTTTTCTGCCCCATTCTTACCCAAAAGAAGCTTCAAGTCAACGAATTATCAGGCGATTGATGCCTGGGGATCAAGTTTGCCCTGCTGGTCAGAAAAGTATTTCGAGGGCGTTTGCAACACCCTTGGCGCATTCCAGCTTGATTGTGCCGGGAACCTTAATTTTTTTTGCCGCAGCCAAAGGCCCCACACAGCGGGAAAAGCCCATTTTTGCAGCCTCCCGCAGCCGGTTTTCCATGTGCCCCACCCCCCGGATTTCGCCGGTTAGCCCCACCTCGCCCAGAACAAGGGTGTTGCCCGGCAGCGGCCTGTCCAGAAAACTCCCGGCCATGGCAGCCACAACGGCAAGGTCAACAGCAGGCTCGGCAAGGCGCACGCCGCCTGCCACATTCATGAAAAGGTCCTGGCCTCCAAGGGGCATTCCGCAGCGTTTTTCCAGCACCGCAGCCAGAAGGGCAACCCGGTTGGCATCCAGGCCCAGCACGGTTCGCCGTGGAGAGGCGAAGCTGGTGGGGCTTGCCAGGGCCTGTATCTCCACGAGTATGGGCCGGGAGCCTTCCATGCTGGCTGTAACCACCGAGCCGGGGGCAGCTTCGGGCCTTTCGGCCAAAAACACTGCCGAAGGGTTTTCCACCTGGGCCAGGCCCGACTCGCGCATTTCAAACACGCCTATCTCGTTGGTGGAGCCAAAGCGGTTTTTCACGGCCCGCAGAATACGGAATATGTGATTTCTGTCCCCCTCAAAGTAAAGCACCGTGTCCACCATGTGCTCCAGAAGGCGGGGGCCGGCAATGGCGCCGTCTTTTGTAACATGGCCCACCACCAGGGTTGGTATGCCGGTTTTCTTGGCCATGACGGTCATCTGAAAGGTAACTTCCCGCACCTGGGCTATGGAGCCTGGGGCCGAGCCGATGGCAGATGAATAAAGGGTCTGGATGGAGTCTAAAACCAGCACTGCTGGCTTGAGCTTTTCTATCATGGCTGCAATGCGCTCATAGAGGGTTTCGCAGACCACGAAAAGCTTTTCCGAGGCGCTGCCCACCCTGCCGCTGCGCAGCTTTATCTGGCGCACGGATTCCTCGCCGGAAACATAGAGAACGCTTGCCCCTTTTTGACAAAGGCGCATCATGGCCTGGAGCATGAGCGTTGACTTGCCTATGCCAGGATCCCCGCCGATGAGCACAACCGACCCTGCCACCAGGCCGCCGCCAAGAACCCGGTCAAATTCATTTATGCCTGTGGGCAGGCGGGGATGATCCGCCTCGCTCACATAGGAAAGAGGCATTGGCTCCTCGTCTGCGCCCCACTGCCCGTGGCGCCTGCCTTCCCCTTCAGGGGGCAGGGCCTCCTCCTCCACAAGGGAGTGCCATTGGCCGCAGTCAGGGCATTTGCCAAGCCATTTTGGGGATTTGTATCCGCATTCCTGGCAGGCGAAAAAGCTTTTTGCCGCCTTGTTGACCATAGTGGTTTCCTTATGAACGCCGCCTGAAAAAATCCGGCAGGCCTATACAAAAACGCGGCTGTTCTGATATAAGAAGATTTCCGCCTTTGCCGGACGGGAGGAGTTTTTAATCATGCCCCTTGCCGATTACCATGTGCACACCCGCCTGTGCAACCATGCCACAGGCTCCATGGGCGAGTTTGTGGAGCAAGCCTGTGCTCTTGGCCTTGAAGAAATGGCCTTTTTGGATCATCTCACCTTGACGCCCGGCGGCCAAAGGCTTTCCATGAGCCCCCATGAGCTTGGGCTTTACCACCTGGCCGCCCGCAGGCTGGCAAGGCAATACCAGGGCCGCATAAGGGTCAGGATTGGCATTGAGATAGACTATTTTCCCCAGGCCATGGGCCTTGCCAAAGAATTGAGCAGCCGGTTTGACTTTGATGTGCTCACCGCATCCGTGCATTTTGTGGATGGGTGGAACATGGTGAGCCACAAAACCCAGGCTTCTTCGCCCTTTGCAGACCCATGCATTATGGCAGAGAGCTATCTCAATGCACTGGAAGGCCTTTTGGAAGACCCGTTTTTTGATGTTATCGGGCACCTGGACATTTTCAAGAAATTCTCCGGCAAGGCAGCGCAAATTCCTCGCCAGCGCATGGAGTGCATCATCAAAAAAATTGCAGATGCAGGCCTGTGCGTGGAAATAAACACCAGCGGCTTGAGCCACGGCGCTGCGGAAATCTACCCTTCCGAAGAATGGATAAAAGCTCTTGCAAAGGCTGGTGTCGGGGTTACACTTGGCTCGGATGCGCACGCGCCAAAGGATGTAGGGCGGGCCTTTGAACAGGCGGCGGATTTGCTTCTGCGTTGCGGACATACCCATTTCACCGTGTTTTCCAGGCGTGTTCCCCAAAGGATTGCATTATGAGCAAGCTTTTTGAAAAGAAAAAGGATTTGTTTTTTGCAACAGGCTTTGTGTGGATTTTTCTTTTTGCCTTTTTAAGCCCATGCCCTGCCCAGGCCGACCCCTTTGCCCAACTCAAACAAAGCCTCATTTCAGATGGCTATTCCAAAGAGGCAATTGAGGCCCTTTTTGGAGAAAACGGCGCGCAGTTTGATCTTTCTTCCGCCACAGGCTACTTCCGCCACAGGGAATCCGCCCTTAATTATGATCAGTTCCTTTCAGAGCAGTCCATCGCGGCTGCAAGGGCTTACAGGGCCAGGCACATGGAAACCTTGAGGGCGGCCCAGGCAAGGTTTGGGGTTGACCCGGAAATAATTGTGGCCATCCTGCTTGTGGAAACCCGTCTGGGGACTTTTCCGGGCAATCGGTCCGTACTGTCCACCCTGGCGACTTTGGCATCCCTTTCCCACGAGCCGAATGTTTTGCGCCTGTGGGAGGAGGTTAATGCCCGTTACCGGACGGAGCGTGCTGCTGTTGAAAGCTGGTCGGAGAGAAGATCCGGCTGGGCCTACAGGGAGCTGAAAAATTTTTTGGATTTCACCCGGAAACAGGGCGTGGACCCCCTTGGGGTGGTTGGCTCATATGCCGGAGCCTTGGGCTTTGGCCAGTTTCTGCCTTCCAGCGCAATGAGCCATGCTGTGGATGGGGATGGAGACGGGGTCATAGACCTTTTTTCCCATGCAGACGCCATATTCAGCATAGCCAGCTACCTTAAAAATCACGGGTGGGAGCCGGTCATGACAAAGCCCCGGTTAAGGGAGGTCCTTTTTACATATAACCGCAGCCGACCTTATGCCAATACCCTCATCGCCATACGCACCCGGCTCAAGGAGGCTCCATGACCTTCTACATAGTTGTAATTTCACTTGGCATAACCTTTCTGCTCATGAGCTGGGTGGCCATTCTGGACATCTACCGGAAAAATTTTGAACCGCCTGCCCTAAAGCTCATCTGGATTGGCTTTGTGGCCTTTGTCCCCTTTTTCGGATGCCTTGCCTATCTGGCCTTGGGGCGCAGGCAGGGCATAAGGCCTCTGCCGGGGCAGCAGCCCGGTAACTTTTGAGGGGCACAGGGCACAAAAGTAAGATTTTTGTAAAAGAAAGCCTTTGGGCTGACAAGGGCTTTTTTTTGTGCTAATTGCGGGCGGACTTGCCAAGAGGCGCACAGAAAAAAATGGCCATAACTGCCAGTGAGGTATTACCGTGAGCCTGAAAACAAGCCGGATTTCCCAAAAATCCATACGCATATTAGGAACCGGCTATCATGTGCCTGAAAAGGTCCTCACAAACAAGGACCTTGAAGATATGGGCCTGGACACCTCAAATGAGTGGATTGTCCAGCGCACGGGCATTCGCGAAAGGCGGGTGGCCGACAAAAGCGAGGCCACTTCCGACCTGGCCCGCAAGGCTTCCATGATGGCCCTTGATCAGGCGGGCATTTGCGCAAAGGATCTGGACCTCATTGTGGTGGCCACAGTTACGCCTGATACCTGCTGCCCCTCGGCAGGCAACTGGCTGGAGGCCGCCCTTGGCGCAGACAATGCGGTGAGCTTTGATGTCACCGCTGCCTGCTCCGGCTTTATTTTCGCCCTGAATGTGGCAAGCCAGTACCTTCTTGCGGGAACCGCCAGATATGCCCTTGTTTGTGCTGCTGAAGTGATGACCCGCACGGTCAACTGGAAGGACCGCTCCACCTGCATTCTGTGGGGAGACGGTGCAGGAGCGGTTGTGCTGGCTTTGGGAGAAAGCGGGCCGGAAATACTTTCCTCGGCTCTCCATTCGGACGGCAAAAACGGCAGCGACCTGCTGCTTCCCGGCGGAGGCTCCCGCACAACGCCCATAAGCCACGAATCCGTGGACAAGGGCCTGCATTATCTGGATCTCATCAATGCGGATCAGAGTTTTCGGGTGGCTGTGCGCTGCTTCATGCAGGTTATCTCCGATGCTGCGGCAGGCCAGGGGCTTACCCCCCAGAACCTGGACTGGATAATCCCTCATCAGGCCAACTTGCGGATGTTCCAGTATATTTCCAAGGCATTCAATATCCCCATGGAGCGCTTTTACATCACCATAGACCGCTTTGGAAACATCTCATCGGCCTCGTGTGCTGTTGCCCTGGCCGAAGCCGCGCAAAAAGGCTTCCTAAAACAGGGCCAGCTTGTTTGCCTGCCGGTTTTCGGCGGCGGGCTGACTTGGGGAAGCGCCCTTATCCGCTGGTGAACAGCTTCAAAGGGCGCATACCTTCATTCCAAGCTTCATTTTTAAGGAATATAGACCTCTATCTTGGCTTTGTCCTTGAGGCCGTCCACATAGGCCTTGGCCAGCTCCTCCATTTTCTCGCCAAAGAGATGCTGCTTCAACTGCTCGCGGATTTGCTCATATTCAATGGGCTGGCCCGGCTTTTTGTCGTCCACCCTTATAATATGAAAGCCAAACTGGGTTTCAACCAGATCGCTCACCTGGCCGGGTTCCATGGCCATTGCCGCAACTTCGAACTCCTCCACCATCCGGCCCTGGGGAAAATAGCCAAGGTCCCCGCCCTGGGCTGCGCTGGGGCAGGAGGAATGGGTTTTGGCCATCTCCTCAAAGGAGTCTCCGGCCTTTATTCTGTTCAATATTTCCCTTGCCCTGGCGCGGGCCTTTTCTTTGGAGTCGGAATCCCCTGGGTTTTCGGCAGCAATGAGTATGTGGCGAGCCTTTATCTGGCCAGGCTCTTCAAAATCCGCCTTGTTGTCATCGTAATGCTTTTTCACCTGCTCGTCGGTGAGCTGGGCCTTTTGCTCAAATTTTTCTTCCAGAAGCAGCCGGATGGCGGTTGCCCGCTCCATTTCCCTTAACAGCTCGGCCTCGGTAAAGCCCTGGGCCGCTATTGCCCTCTCAAACTCGACAGCGCTTGGATACTGGTTTTTGATCTGGAGCAGATGGTCCTTTATGGCCAGCCTGTCCACCTTTATTTTTTCCTTTATGGTCTCCTGGTACAAAAGCTCATCGCCGATGAGCCTGTCCAGAACACGGTCGCGGAGCGCGGGGATTTCCTCACTGGGCAGCCTCTGGCCCTGACGGGCAAGCTGCATCTGCAACAGGCTCATAAGGCGGATAAGCTCGGATTCGGGAATTTCCACCCCGTTGACAAGGGCCACTACGCCTTTGGGGCCGGGTTGCGGTTCATCCTGCCCGGCCATGACCAGCCCCAAAGGCAAAAGCAAAAACGCCACGGCTGCCAACAGTGCAATGCCAAGCCAGGCGGAGCATTTCTTCAACATAACTGCATCTCCTTTTAGGTCATAAATTTCTTTAAGTTCCCTCAAAAAAGGCCCTTTGAGAAGCCCTTGACCGGCTGTCGGCTGCAAAAGCCAGGTCGGCTGCCAAAATGCCTTTCATCAAAAGAGTATTATACAGGAGACGGTTTTGTCCATAGACCTTTACGACATTTATCCGGAAAGATTTTGGCTGCCCTTTGTAACGGCCACCTGCAGGGGCTTGCCCGGCCTTTTGCTTTTTGGTTTTGACTGCCAGGCCGGAAAAAAGCTATCCTTTAAACACAAACAAAACCTCCCTTTTACGGGTAAAATGGTTTTTGAAAAAAAATCCACCAGTTGCTAAACCTGATTTTGGGCTTGGGGACCTGTGTGGTAGAATGAATTTAACGACTTGAGGCTGAAAAGCCTGCACCACAACCTCCGCCGGAAAGGGGGAAGGATGAGCGAAACCCAGGATAAAAGCCTACTTGGCTACGGATGCACAGATGGAGACCGCAGTTGCGAAATATATAGTGATTATAATGTGTTGAAACATCTCCCAGCCTTTGAGGGGGTGATGCCTGAAATCATAAAGCTGTGGGCTTATTTTGGCAGGCGCACGGTTTATGAGCCGGGCGCA
Organism: Desulfatibacillaceae bacterium; assembly: GCA_030018745.1. GTDB lineage: Bacteria > Desulfobacterota > Desulfobacteria > Desulfobacterales > Desulfatibacillaceae > JAGVAW01. The sequence continues at coordinate 9,832 of JASEHB010000024.1, forward strand.
TTTCTGTTGCGCCAGGGCGACTCCATAGGCAGGGCGCATTGTGTTATCAGCGGCAAGGCCAAAGTCTTTTTTGATAAGGACGGTCAGGAGTTTCCCATTCATACCCTAAAGGAGATGGATGTTTTCGGAGAGCTGGCCCTGCTGGCGGAAATCAAATCAATGGTTCATATCCAGGCCATTGAGATGGTGGTGACCTTCTCTTTTGACCAAAAGAGCTTCTGGAAGGTTTATGCCCAATTTCCCCGCCACACCAAACGGGCTGTGGAGCAGATAGTCAAGCTCCGCATAGGCTGGCAGCAGCAGATTATGAAGCGGCACATCGAGGAGGCCAAAAACCCGGAAAGGGTTGCCGTACTGGCCAAAGGCCTGTTTGTGTAAGGCCGCATCCCTCTCCGGGCGGCTGCAACCTATCAATACGAGCTGTAGGCCAGCCCCTCAAGCAGGGAGGGGTCATTTAACCGGGCCTCCATATCCGTTCCAAAACAATCCGCCACAGGCGCAAGTATTTCGGGGTTTTCCCGCCAGACCTGCCCAAGGGCCTTCACAGCAGTTGCCAGGCCCGTTTTTGTCATCTTGCCAAGCGGTCGGCGGCAGCCGCCCACAGGCATACCCAGTATGGTCATCAGGGTCTTGACGGGCAAGGGGTTGCGGGCGCGGCAGGTAACCGGGCCGTGGGGGCTTTGCTCGGTTGTGGTCACGGTTACAAGGCCAAAAAGGGGCTTTAGTGCCTGCTCAAGCTTTTGTGCCCTGGCCCTGTCGCCCTTTTGAGCTGCCTCAACCATTTCAACCACGGCCTTGGGGGCAATGTTGGACATCACCGAAATTACACCGCAGGCCCGGATTTGGGGGTCAAGTATCATGGTAAGGGTCTTGTCGTCATCGCCGGAGAGAATGGCAAAATTCTCCCCTGCAATGGAGCGGGTCAGGCGCATATTCTCCAGGTTTCCGGTGGCCTCCTTAACAGCAGAGACATTGCCGAATTTTTGAGCCAGAATCCCTATGTCCTGGGGCAGAAGCTGCGCGCCTGTGCGCCCCGGAATCACATAGGGAATTATTGTCATATCAGGAAACGCCTGGGCCACAGGCTCCACATATTCCCGGCGTATTTCCAAAGAACTTGGGCCGTTGTAGTATGGGTCCACCAGCAGCACGGCCTGGACGCCGGCCTTTTGGGCATGCCTTGTCCCATCAAGGGCCTCTTTTGTGTTGTTGCTGCCGGTTCCGGCAATCACAAAGCATTTGCCCCTGCACTTGGCTGCGGTCATCTCCACCACGCGGTTGTGCTCGCTCCAGGAAAGGGTGGGGCTTTCGCCTGTTGTGCCCACAGCCAGCACTCCCTTGACCCCTGCCTCAACCTGGAAATCAAGCAGGGCGTTAAGGCCCTTTTCGTCCACGCCGTTTTCGTTAAAAGGGGTTACAAGAGCCGTGTAGCAACCTGCAAGCATATAAGCCTCCCTTGCGGATGCGCCTTCCGGCGCATTCTTGAAATGCGGATTTTTATTCATTGGCATAAACTTAAAAAAACGAAAGAAAAATTATATTGGCTGCTTCAATCTGTCAAGCAAAGATGAGCCAAAGAAACCACGGGGCAAAACCCTTCCCATGTTTGATGGCAAAGCTCCGGAGGCTGCACGAAGGGCTTTGCCTTAAGGAAGTTGCGCACGGGCCTGCTTAAAAAAACCTGCACAAGTATTTGCTTGTAAATCCATTTATTATTTGTTACTTCTAAAAGGTGAAGATGCGGTCGGAAGTGCTGCGCCCCGCTGTTTGCGTTTTGGTGCGGGGCTTTTATTGCTAAACACACGCCAAGCTTGTTTCTTAAATCAGATTTGCTCTGATGACCAGGCTGTTTTTTCTTCAGAAAAGACGCGGTCTCAACACCCTTTGAATCTGGTTGAATCCGGTTGAAAGCCTATGAATTTTTTCAGCTCTTTTCACAGCTTGTTTTCCAATGACCTGGCAATAGATCTGGGCACCGCCAACACCCTGGTTTATGTGCGGGGCAAGGGCATTGTGCTTTCCGAGCCTTCGGTTGTGGCGGTAAGAACCGATGACCGCTACAAGGACAAGATTCTTGCCGTGGGGGCGGAGGCCAAGAGAACTTTGGGCCGCACCCCAGGCAACATAAGGGCCATAAGGCCTTTAAAGGACGGCGTTATTGCGGACTTTGAAGTGACCGAGGCCATGCTCAAGTATTTTATACAAAAGGTGCACAACCGCCGGAACTTTGTGCGGCCAAGAATTGTCATAGCAGTGCCTTCGGGCATCACCCAGGTGGAAAGCCGTGCGGTGAAGGAATCCGCCCAGAGCGCCGGAGCGCGGGAGGTTTTCCTCATTGAGGAGCCTATGGCTGCGGCCATTGGTGCGGGCCTGCCCATAACGGAGCCTATCTGCAACATGGTGGTGGACATAGGCGGCGGCACAACCGAGGTGGCGGTCATATCATTGGCCGGCATTGTTTACAGCCGCTCCATCCGGGTGGCGGGCGACAAGATGGACAGGGCCATAGCCCAGTATATCAAGCGCAAGTATAACCTGCTCATTGGAG
>JASEHB010000536.1:0-1810 GCA_030018745.1 Desulfatibacillaceae bacterium
CTGTTGATCTGGCAGTCCACAGCATGAAGGATGTGCCTGCCGAGATTCCAGACGAGCTTGTTCTTGCGGCAATCCCCAAGAGGGAGGACCCCAGGGATGTGCTTGTCTCTGCCAATGGCAAGGGCGTTTCCGGCCTGCCCAGAAATGCAAGGGTGGGTACAAGCAGCCTGCGCCGGGCTGCCCAGATAATGCGGCTTGTGCCTGATGCGGTCATCTGCCCTTTGCGTGGCAATGTGGGAACAAGGCTTGGAAAATTAACCTCGGAAAACCTGGATGCAGTTCTGCTGGCAGCAGCCGGGATAAAGCGCCTGGGCCTTGCTGACAGGGTGAGCCAGTACCTGGATCCGGATTCCTTTCTGCCTGCCGTGGGCCAGGGCGCTTTGGGCATTGAGGTCCGCAGGGATGATGAAAAAACCCTTGGGATTGTGACACCCTTAAACGACCCGGAGACAGCCCTGGTGGTGGAGGGGGAGCGCGCGCTTCTCCACACCCTGGGAGGCTCATGCCAGATTCCCGTTGCAGGATACGGCTTTGTTTTAAACAAGCGTTTTTTCATCTCCGGCATGGTGGCCCATACAAGCGGTGCGCCTTTTATAAAGGAATCCATGACAGGGCTGCCAGAAAACGCCCGGCAGATAGGCAAAACCCTTGCAGAACGCCTGCTGGACAAGGGTGGCCGGGAAATTCTTGACAAGCTTCTTGCCTGCCAGGACTCTCACCCCTTAAGCTCCTGAACCCTGGCAGGGAAGATTCCGCTCTCCGGCAAAGGCTTTAATTTTGGGCAAGGGGCGGCAAACCCTTTTAAGGCGCCATTTTTATTTCTTTTTACGGCTTGAATTTTTTTAAGAAAAGGTAAAATCCATGCCCGGCAAGGTATTTCTGGTGGGTGCAGGCCCAGGCGACCCAGGTCTTATAACCGTAAAGGGGCTGGAGTGCATCTGCGCTGCGGATGTTGTCATATACGACTTTCTGGCTGCCCCCGAACTTTTAAGGCACGCCCGAAGGGATGCGCAGATTATCTATGTGGGCAAAAAGGGCGGGGACCATACCTTAAGCCAGGACGGCATAAACAGCCTTATTGTGGAAAAGGCAAAGCAGGGTTTTACTGTTACCCGGCTGAAAGGCGGAGACCCCTTTGTTTTCGGGCGCGGGGGCGAGGAGGCCCAAATACTTGCCGGGCAGGGCATTGCCTTTGAAATTGTGCCTGGGGTCACATCCGCCATATCCGCCCCGGCCTATGCGGGCATTCCCCTCACCCACCGTGATTTCACAGCCACGGTTGCCTTTGTCACAGGCCATGAAGACCCCAACAAGGCCGACTCCAACATTGACTGGGCGGCCCTTGCAAAAATAGGGACCCTTGTTTTTTTTATGGGGGTCAAAAACCTGCCGCAGATAACACAAAACCTGCTGGAAAACGGCAAAAGCCCGGCCACGCCTGCGGCCCTGGTGCGCTGGGGAACCAAGCCGGAGCAGCAGACCCTTGTGGGAACCCTTGACGATATTGCAAAAAAAGCCGTTGCCCAAGGCCTTAAACCACCGGCCATTTTCATTGTGGGCGAGGTGGTGAGCCTGCGCGGGGAATTGAGCTGGTTTGAAAACCGGCCGCTTTTCGGCAGGCGCATTGTGGTCACCCGCTCGCGGGAGCAGGCAAGCGATCTGGTTAAAAGCCTTTCCGCTCTTGGGGCAGCGTGTCTGGAAATTCCGGCCATTGAAATTACCGAACCACCCGATTTTGCGCCTCTGGACAAGGCAATCGCCCAACTTGGCCAATACCAATGGCTTGTTTTTACAAGCGTCAATGCTGTGG
>JASEHB010000536.1:1820-2307 GCA_030018745.1 Desulfatibacillaceae bacterium
GCAAAAATTGCGGCCATAGGCCCGGCAACCGCGGCAAGGCTTAAGAATTACGGCCTTGTCACAGATGTCATTCCAAAGACCTATCAGGCGGAATCGGTAATTGAGGCCTTTGCGGATAAAAATATGCAGGGTGTCAAAGTGCTGCTGCCCAGGGCGCTTGAGGCAAGGCCCGTGCTGCCTGTGGAGCTTAACAAAATGGGGGCGATAGTTGACGAGGTGGCGGTTTACAAAACAGTCGCTGCCAGCGGCCCTCTTAAAACTGAACTTATGGATAGCCTCAAAAAGGGGCAGGTGGACATGGTCACTTTCACAAGTTCATCAACCGTGAGCAATTTTGCAGCGCTTTTTGAGCCGGATACCCTGGCCCCTCTCATGGAAAATGTCACAAAAGCCGCCATAGGCCCCATAACCGCAGATACAGCAAGGGATTTGAGGCTGGATTGCGCCGTGATTGCAGAGGAGTTCACCATTCCCGGCCTTGTGAAGG